>CALVIJ010000033.1 GCA_944329505.1 uncultured Bacilli bacterium
TCCTGATACTTTTGAAAAATCTCCACAAAATTAGTAAAACCCCCTCTAAAAGTTGTCTAAAATATTGACAAAATCCCAAGTCATAACACAACAATAATACAAAAAAATAAACAAGTTTTACACTTGTCTCTTTGTGGGGGTGGTGGGGGGAAACAAAAAACAATCTTAAATAATTAATCTTTAATTTCAAAATCTTCTAAATTACCACTTTCTGTTACAATTTTATTAACTTTAGTTTCAATATCCTTAAGTTCACTATCGCATTCCTTAACTAATTTCATAGCTTCTGTATATTTTTTTATAGAATCATCAAGCGAAACATCTCCACTTTCTAAAATCTCAATTATTTCTTCTAATTCTTTAATTTTATCTTCAAACTTTTTTTCTTTTACCATTAATTATCCTCCTCAATATCAATCACTTTAGTTTTCAACATACCATCGTATAATTTAACCTTTAAAACACTATCTTTTTTAACATTTCTAACACTCTTTAAAGCTTTATCATCCATATAAGTTATACTATACCCTCTACTTAAAATATTCAAAGGATTCAAAAGTTCTAATTTATCAATAATATTTTTAAGCTTAACCTTTTCGTCTTTATATAAAAGCTCAGGCGTTGTCAAAACATAACTTTTCTTTAATTTATCAATTTCGTTTTTAAATTTATCAACTTTACCTAATATCAAATTATTCAATTTATCATTCATCAAATCCAAACTTTGTTTTTTATTTTCAAACATAATACCAGGATTTTTAATTACAAATGAATTTTTAACTGAATCTAAATACAACTTTAAATAATTTACTTTTTTATAAATACCTTCATTCAATCTAATCGATAATTGATCTATATGTTTTTTTAAATCACTCATATTAGGAACAGCTAACTCTGCAGCTGCTGTCGGTGTTGGAGCTCTCAAATCAGCAACAAAATCAGAAATTGTAAAATCAACCTCATGTCCAACTGCACTAATTACCGGAATTTTTGAATTATAAATAGCTCTAGCTACAATTTCCTCGTTAAATGGCCATAAATCTTCTATAGATCCACCACCTCGACCAAGTATTAAAACATCCAAATCATAATCCTGAGCTCTTTCAATATTTTTAACAATATCATCTTTCGCATTTTCACCTTGTACTAAAGTTGGAAATAAAATCGTCTCACAAATTGGAAATCTTCTCTTAATCGTTGTTATAATATCTCGAATAGCCGCACCTGTACTAGCCGTTATAATTCCAACCCTCTTAGGAATCCTAGGAATTTGTTTTTTATGTTTTTCATCAAACAATCCTTCTTCTTGCAACTTTTTCTTTAATTGTTCAAAAGCAATATACAAATTACCAACGCCATCTTCCAACATTTCATCAACATATATTTGATAGCTCCCCATAGCTTCATAAACACTAACTCTTCCAGTTATCAATACCTTCATACCATCAGCAGGTTTAAAAAGCACTTTATTAGCATTACTCCTAAACATAATTGCATTAATTTTACTACTTTCATCTTTTATAGAAAAATAAAAATGTCCAGAAGTATGTGCCTTAAAATTAGAAATTTCGCCTTTTAAAAAAACGACTTGTAAGTTCTCATCAGTGTCAAACTTTGCTTTTAAATAACGCGTAATTGCACTAACTGTTAAATACTTATCGTTCACCCTAGCACCTTCTCATGATATATTTTATCTAAAACACCATTTATCATTTTCCTTACACTATCATCACTATAAGACTTTGCAAGCTCAACTGCCTCATTGATTGCTACAACATCAGGCGTATCTGTATATAAAAGTTCAAAAATCCCCATTCTTAGTATTGCTATATCGGTATTACCTAATCTATCAATTGTCCAACCTTCTAAATATTTATTCGCAAGCTCATCTATATCATTTTTATAAGTCAAAACCCCATACACAACTTCTTTAACAAACTCATTGTCTATTGGTGATACTTCTGAAATCACCTCATCAACACTATATGGTGTATGGTTTTTTTCATAAATAGTAATTTGATATAAAATTGTCATACATTTTCGTCTAAGTTCACTACGATTTTCTGTCATTTCAATCACCTTAATTAATTATAACACACAACAAATAAAAAAAGATATCCTTTTTATCTTTTATATGGATATCTTTTCTTAATTTCATCATTACTAACACCAAATTTATTCTTAAAAGCCTTACTATCTAAAACTAAATAATTGAAAGCTTGATGATTTAAAGTAAAGTTTTTATCACGCATAAACTTTAATCTAGCATAAGATAAATTTACTCCTTGAATTAAATATGATGGTCTAGTAATAATTTCTTTTTCCATATCAGCTTCTTTCAAAATCCCGATTTTCTCATCTAATCCTTCACGTGAATAATTAAATACACTAGGTACTTTAACAGTTATTAACTTTATTGCTTGCTTAGAATAACCTTTCTTAACAAAATAATCCAATTTTTTTAATATTGTCATCACTTATTGTCAGTAATGAAGGTAATATCTGTGACATATGCATAACTTCATCCATCGAATACCCTATTTTATTTAAAAGTTTAAATCTTTTATCCAAAGTATCATTTGAATAATTAAACAAAGTTGGATTTAAAGTAGTCATTCTAATCATTTGATCATCGTTATATTTATAATCTCTAAAATAGTCAAAAATTCTAATCACATTTTTTTCTAAAACATCAAAATTCAAATGACTAAATGCATAACTATTAATAATCTTTTCTTTATCATATGTGCTATAACCAAGCTTATCAAAAATATCCGTCATACAATGTCCCCTTTCAAATACCATAGAAAAAAGGTTTAGTTTTCACTAAAACCATTTTTCAAAGAAAACACATACCAAACATGTACATAAATATATAGAATTATGAATAACACCCAGCCTACCACAGGCAAAATCGCACAAATTAGCCAAGAATATGGTAAAACATATATCTCTTTTCCCGGAACATTTAATCGCTCACTAACTAAGCAAGCTATTTTAATTGAAAAAACCAATAACATAACTAACCCAGGCAATATACCAAGTACAAAGCCTAAAACCCAATAATACCATCTAAAATACCAAGCATTTTTATCATATAAGTCTAATTTATAGGCAACATAAAAAGTAAAACATCCTAAAGTCACAATATTTAATATTAAACAAATAAACCAATTCTCTTTTTTTAATAATCCCATATTTTCTCCTCCGGCGCAAAAAAAAGATAATAAATTATCTTATTGGCAAGTTCCCTTACCAGGTTCAGACCCTTCAACGTACTCTTTATCAATAAGGCTGCAAGAAGTTTTTGTTATTGAGTCCTGAAGGTACCCACCCAATAGCTTTACTAAACTAACAACAATCACACTGACTACTGCTATAATTAATAAGTATTCTACCAAGGCTTGACCTTTATTATTCATTTTTCTAACACCCTCCACAAAAATATTTATACCTTAAATCAATTATAATTTTTTTTTTTACAAAAATCAACCCTATTAGCAAAAAACAAACAAATAAAGACAAATAAATGAAAATATGTTAATATAAAAATGGTGATTAAAAGTGGAAGTAAAAGAAGCAAAAACGTTCTTTCAAAAACTAAAAGGTCTTATGTTTCAAAAAGATTTCGACTACATACTAAAATTTAAAGCCAATGGTATTCATACATTTTTTATGAAAAAAAACATTGACGTCATTTTAACAGATAAAAACAATAAAATTCTATATATTTACAAAAATTTAAAACCAAATAAAATTATCATGCCAAAAAAAGGTGTCACATACACCTATGAAACACCAGTAAATAGTTTAAAGTTGAAAATCGGAGATATATTTAATCCCTGATTTTTTTTATAAATAAATCATCAAAAAAGAAGTCATATGACTTCTTATTCTGGATAAACACTCACTTGTTTACGGTCACGTCCTAAACGTTCAAATTTAACACGACCTGGTATTTTAGCAAATAAAGTATCATCTTTTCCAAGTCCTACATTAACACCTGGATAAATTTTAGTTCCTCTTTGACGGTATAAAATAGAACCTCCAGTTACTACTTCTCCATCAGCAGCTTTAGCTCCTAATCTTTTAGACTCAGAATCACGACCATTTTTAGTAGAACCTTGTCCTTTTTAATAAGCAAATAATTTGATATTTAAATTTAATAGTGCCATAAATTACACCTCCTCATTTACCTTTATATTTTTTCCGTATTGTTTTTCTAAATCTTTTAACAAACTAACCATATTTAAAATAAGTAAATTGGTCTCACGGCTTTCTTTTAAAACATCAATAGAAAGTTCATCCTTAGTTAATTTATAACTAATAGCTTTCTCATCTAATCTCAAAATACCGTTAATACTCGTAATGACAATAGAACTTGCAGCAGCGCACACAATATCTTTGCCATAATCATCAAACATCGCATGACCACTTATTTTAATGTGGTTTTGTTTTACGTCTACTCTAATCATTATGCGGCTAATTTAGTAATTTCAACCTTAGTATATGGTTGACGATGACCTTGAGTACGACGATATTTTTTCTTTGGTTTATACTTGTAAACTTTGATTTTTTTGTTTTTACCGTGTTTTAAAACTTTAGCTTCTGCTTTAGCTCCTTTAACATAAGGATTACCACAAACTCCACCAATCATTAAAACATGATCAAATGTGACTTTGCTGTCAGCTTCTGCATCTAGTTTTTCAACATATAAAACTGTTCCCTCTTCAACGTAATATTGTTTTCCTCCAGTTTCAATAACTGCTTTCATACTTTTACCTCCTTTATAACTAAGACTCGCCATTAAGGTAAGGATAAACCTTTTAAAACCTTTTTTGTGCGGTTGTAGATGGAGATCTACACATCTATGAATTTTATCACAATTTCCCTTTAAAGTCAAACCTTTTTTTTAATATTTCTCGCTCCGAGACATACCTAATTCCATCATAAAATAAATGCCTATAATCTCTCTTCATTTTACTAACATCAAGCGAATAAATTTTCTTAATTTTCTTAAACTGATAATTTTTCAAATATCTCTCCAATAAAAATCTATTAAATAAACTTTCGTGATTTTTTATTTCCAAAAAAATCCTTGCTAATAAAAAAAGTAAAATCAAAACCAAAATCAAATTAAATTCACTCTCTAATACTAAAACACCTATCGTAACAATTGAAATTATAATAATCAACAAATGACTACGTTTAAAACTTGTCATTTTATTTAAACCTAAATTTAATATCTTAGAACCATCCAAAGGATAAATCGGCAACAAATTAAAACATAAAATAGTCAAACTATAATATAAAGCTTCATTTAAACCAAAATAATAAAGTAAAAATGTAAAAACAATTTGAAATATTGGACCCATTATCACAATCCAAAATTCTTCTATAATCTTTCGATTTAAATCTTCATTAAAAATAGTTAATGCTCCAAACGGTAATAGTATAACGCTTTCTATTTTCCATTTAAATAAAATTCCCATCAAAATATGGCCAAACTCATGAACAATAATAATAAGACTAAATACAATGAATCCTTTAAAATGACCAGTAATTACCGAAATAAAAGCTGCTACATAATAAAAAAGATGTACCTTAAATATATTTTTTATAATCTAAAGTCTTTCCATCTTCGGTAAATACTAAATACATTTTACTACCATTAGCCTCACCTAAAATATCCCCTGTTTTCAAATAATCATACATACTTACCTTTATTTCCTTAAGATTAGCATACCAAACCTCAATACCATCACCTTGCTGAACAACAACCGTATTACCGTATCCATCTTTTTCACCAGCAAACACTACTATTCCACTTTTAATAACAGGTATAACATAATTGTCAGAGACTGTCAGTTCTACTCCATCCTTATAAGCCTTACTATCTTCATACTCTATTTTAGTAGATGAGACCAAAGCCGTTTTATCTGTCCCAGTCAAAGGTAAAGATGAACCAAATAATTTTTCATAAACAGCATTCACCTCCGCAAAACTAAAATGATTTTGAAAAACATACTTATATAAATTTTCTCTTAAACTAGGACTAGCTTTCAAAGTAATTAAAATTCCTAATAATAATACAACACAAACTAAAAACTTACTAAGTAATTTACTTGCTAAACTTACTTTCTTTTTTTCTTTCCTCGACATATTATCACCTATAATACCTTATTTAATTAATTACATATTTAGAACCATTTCTAGGCATTCACATATATTATTTTAGGTGATTAATTATGAACATAATAGATATTTTAAATATAACTAAAGGTACACTAATAAACAAAATAAACCTAAATGTCAACATCGGTAAATTTAAAATAAACAGCAAAGAGATTAATAAAGGTGACTGTTACATCGCCTTAATTGGTAATACAGACGGCCATAAATATATTAAAGAAGCTATAAAAAATGGGGCTTCCTTAATTATTGTTAGTAAAAAAGTATCATTTAATATACCAACCATTCTAGTTCAAAATACTACTAAGGTATTAGGCACTATAGCAACTTTCATAAGAAAAACATATAACCCTAAAGTTATTGCCATAACTGGAAGCGTTGGAAAAACAACTACTAGAGAACTTATATATACAGTATTAAAAACCAAATACAAATGTCATCAAAGTCAAAAAAACTATAATAACCACATCGGAGTACCACTAACTATATTTGATTTAAATAAAAATGATGAAATTGCTATAATTGAAATGGGTATGAATCATTTCAGCGAAATAAAATACTTATCAAAAATGGTCACTCCAGATATTGCGGTAATAACAAATATTGGTACCTCACATATTGGAAATCTAGGTAGTAAAAAAAACATTTTAAAAGCGAAACTAGAAATTAAAGAAGGTTTAAAAGGTCCTTTATTCGTAAATGGTGATGATGAATTATTAAAAAAAGAAAAAGCATATAAAAGTGGGTTTAACAAAAATAATCATCTAATCGCCCACAACTTATCATCAACCTTAACCCAATCTTCTTTCGATATAAATATTAATGACAAAATATACAAAATAAATATAAACTTGCCAGCTCATCTCATAAACAATGTCCTTATAGCCATTCATATTGGTCTATATTTAAACATTGATATAAATACTATAATCAAAGCATTAAACGAATACCAAAGCTTTGATATGCGAATGAACATTATAAAAGACAAAAATAATAATACCATTATAAACGACTGTTACAACTCATCTTTAGAATCGTTAACTGGAGTTTTAAAACTCATCCAAAACGAAAAACAAAATAAATTATTATTTTTAGGAGACATAAATGAATTAGGTGATTTCTCTGCTCAAATTCACAAAACAATCCCGATGTTATTAGATAAAATAAGTAATAAAAATGTTATTTTAATCGGTAAAGAAATGAATAAATTAAATTATAAAAATGCCCTTTACTTTAAAAATTACATCGACACCATCAATTACTTAAAAACAAAACAAATAAAAAACACTTTAATATTAATTAAAGCATCTAGAAGTTTAAAATTAGAAAATATTACTAATTTTCTTATAAAACAAAATTAATTTCTAAACTTTTTATCAAATTCCCTAATTAATCTTTTAGCTCTCATCGTCTTAGCTTTATCTTGCCAATCCAATCTAGGACCCAAAGAACGTGAATCTGTCAAAATTCTAACTCTATCTTTATTTTGCAATCTATAATCCATATTCACCACTTCGTCATTAACAATAACACCTATCATAGTATTTCCAATCTCAGTGTGTAATTTATAAGCAAAATCAATAGGTGTACTACCATTTGGCAATTCCACAATATCTCCCTTTGTTGTATAAACATAAATAGATTGATCAAATAGTTCTTTCTTTACCATATTTACAAACTCACTATTATCAGTGGTCATTGCATTTAATTCATTGATAGATTTAAAAAATTGAAAATGTTTTTTTAAATCATTCTGCATTGACGCACTCGCATCATCTTTATGCAAATCCCAATAAGCCGGAAGCCCAAAAGTATTTATTTTTTCCATTTCATTAGTCCTAATCTGCATTTGTACTAAATAATCATTAGGTCCAAACACCGTGGTATGCAAAGAATGATACATATTAGTTTTAGGTTGTGCGATATAATCTTTAAATCTACTATTAATTGGTGGATACTCACTATGAATCAGTCCTAAAGCTAAATAACAAGATTTAATATCATCAACTATTATCTTAATAGCCAGCAAATCATGAACATCCATGATTTTTTTACCTTTATTCATTTGTTTATACAATCCATAAATACTTTTTATACGTTCTTTATGTTCAAAAGGAATATTATTGTCAGCTAAAATATTGCCAATATCTTCCAGGATTTTTTTAATGACACCTTCTGCATCATCTTTAATCTGTTCTAAAGCATCTTCAATACTTTTATATATATCAGGTTTCAAATAATATAATGATAAATCTTCTAATTCTGATTTAATTTGGTATATTCCTAAATAATAAGCTAGCGGCACAAATATCTCCATAGTTTCTACAGCATTCTCTTTTTGCTTAAATTCACTTTTATATT
>CALVIJ010000034.1 GCA_944329505.1 uncultured Bacilli bacterium
CAGGTAATAGTGAGATGGAAACTAAATACCATACTGCAACTCATTTACTTAATGCGGCTTTAAAAGAAGTTATTGGACCTGATGTACATCAGCTTGGTAGTAATATAACACCTGAAAGACTTAGATTTGATTTTCCTTGTGATCATAAAATGACTGATGAAGAGAAAAAACAAACTGAAGAGTTAGTTAATAAATGGATAGAAGAAGATTTAAAAGTTGAAAAGTTAGAAATGAGTAAAGATGAAGCTATTAAATCTGGTGCGGAATGTACATTTATAGAAAGATATCCTGATATTGTTACTGTTTATAAAATTGGTGATGTTTCTATGGAATTATGTGGTGGTCCGCATGTGAGTCATACTGGAGAGCTTGGACATTTTAAGATTAAGAAAGAAGAATCTAGTAGTGCGGGTGTTAGAAGAATAAAGGCTATTTTGGAATAGTCTTTTTTTGTTAATTTGACAAAGTTATTATTGGTGTTATAATATGCACAAATTTAAGGGGAGGGAAATTATGCTTAGTGAAAATTCTAGAAATGAATGGACGAGAAGAATTGAATGTGGAGTTTCGTTAGAGTATGCACCTAGATGTGTAAGAGAAGATAAGGAATTAGCATTATACGCAGTTAGTAAACATGGTAGTGATTTAGAGTTTGTCAGTGAGGATTTAAAAAAAGATATCGATGTTGTTGCAGCTTCAGTGCAGCAAGATGTGAAATCTTTAAAGTATGCAGATGAACAATTACAGCTGTTAATTGTTTTAAGTGGAATAAATTGTTTGAGAGATGAAAATACTTTTTCGGAAGATTTTGAAGAAGAAAAAGGAAAAGGGAAAACTAAATAAAATAAAGACTATTGTAATGGCAATATATGGTCATTGACAAATAGTCTTTTTTTTGAGAAAATGATAATGTTTAAGGAGGGGATGACCGTGCTTCAAGAAAGATTGTTGCTTACACCAAAAGATATTTTGGAAAAAGAGTTTAAAATCGATACAAGAGGTTATAGACCCCAAGAGGTGGATAAATTCTTAGATGAGGTAATAAGTGATTATGATGAAATGATTTCGATGATTAAAGAATTAGAAAGAGAAAAGAAAGATTTAATCGACGAAAACATTAGATTAAAGCAAGAAGTACGTAATGCGAGAACTAAATTAGATGTTTTGAGAAATGCTGCACCAACAGAAGTTTCAAATGCTGATTTACTTAGAAGACTATCTAATCTTGAAAAGATCATATATGGTGAGGTGAGCAAATAATATTTTGACAAACGCTGCATTCTTAGTAATGTAGAGGAAAGTCCATGCTTACACAGTCTGTGATGACTGTAGTGTTTGTGCATAGGGAAAAAATAACCTATGGTAGCTTTTTAGCTAACGGCGGAGATAGTCTAAGTCTTTGATATGGCGATTCTCTATAAAGTGCCGCAGTGACGATGCTTTTAGAAATAAAAGAGTGAAACGTGGTAAACCCCGCAAGTAAGAAACCCAAATTTTGGTAGGGGAACCTAATAAGAGAGAACTGAAGAATTTCTTATGGGATTGCTTATAGCAATAGATAAATGTTTGTCGCCTAGAAATAGGAACAGAACATGGCTTATAAAATATTATTTTGTTAAATTAAGGAAGGATTATCATGAAAGAGATTGGCGAAAAATTAAAAGAAGCCCGAGAAAGCATTGGTGTTTCAATTGAAGAAGTGGCTGAAGATTTAAAATTAAGGCCGTCTCAAATTGAAAATATCGAGGCTGGTAATACTGATGCTTTTAAAGATATGTTTTATTTAAAATATTTTATTAGAGATTATGCGAAATATTTGGGTCTTGATAAGGAAGATTTAATCGATGAATTTAACGAGTATTTATTTGATTATACTTCAAGACTTTCTTTAGATGATATTAAAGCGGCTAAGAAGAGTAAAAAAGAAAGTAAAAAAATTAAATCACCTTATACAATTGAGAGAAAGAATAGAACGTCTTTTATTATGTTTGGAATTTATGTTATTATAGCACTTTTAATTGCTCTTATAATATATCTTATAGTTAGTTTAGGGTATGAAGAAGATGACGATTTTGTCGAAGGAACTATTATTACAGAAAGTAGGTAGTAAATTATGAATTTACCAAATAAATTGACAATAGTTAGAATTGTTATGACATTTTTGATTATTTTGATTTTGTTATTTCCATTTTCAGCGATGGGAATTAATGTAACACAACTTTTTATTAATGAGTCTATAAGAGTGGATATTCGTTATCCTATTGCTGGTATACTTTTTATTTTAGCTTCGCTTACTGATTTCATAGATGGTTATATTGCACGTTCTCGTAATTTAGTTACTGATTTTGGTAAAATGATGGATGCGATTGCTGATAAAATTTTAGTTAATTCAGTTTTAATTATTTTATGTGCTCAAGGGTTTATTCATCCTATTATTCCAGTAGTTATAATTGTTAGAGATACAATGGTTGATTCTATTAAAATGATTGCCGGTTCTAAAGGTAATGTAGTAGCAGCGATTAAAACAGGTAAGTTTAAAACTGCTTCATTAATGATAGGTATTGTATTAACTTTATTCTATAACTTACCATTTGAACTTTGGAATATTCACATTTCAGATTTCTTACTTATAGTAGCAGCTGCACTTTCAATTATTTCTGGAATTCAATATTTTACAATGAATAAAAAGTATATATTTGGTGAAGGAATGTAAAATTCCTTTTTTAAATTTTATTTTTTGAACAAATGTTCGTAAAAGTGTTGACTTTTTATTTTGTATATTATAAAATGAGATTGTAGGAGCGAAGGAGGAAAAGTAATGGCAAAAACAACTAGTGAAGCTGATCAAAATCTAAAACAGGTTTTAGCTGATATTGAAAAACAATTTGGTAAAGGATCACTTATGCGTTTAGGTGATAATGATCATAGGGAAATAGATGTTATTTCTAGTGGAAGTATTGCTCTTGATGTAGCGCTAGGAATTGGTGGTTATCCTAAGGGAAGGATTATTGAAATATTTGGTCCTGAATCTAGTGGTAAAACAACATTTGCTCTTCATGCGATTGCTGAAGCACAAAAAGCTGGTGGAAAAGCTGCTTTTATAGATGCAGAAAATTCTTTAGATCCACAATATGCTGCAAGATTAGGTGTAGATATAAATGAATTATTACTATCACAACCAGATAATGGAGAGCAAGCGTTAGAGATTACTGAAGCTTTAGTTCGCAGTGGAGCAATTAGTGTTATTGTAATCGATTCTGTTGCGGCTTTAGTTCCTAAGGCTGAAATAGAAGGTGAGATGGGAGATGCGCATGTAGGACTTCAAGCTAGACTTATGAGTAAAGCTTTGAGAAAACTTGCTAGTGTTATTAATAAAACAAACACTATTGCAATTTTCATTAACCAATTAAGAGAAAAAGTTGGAGTTGTGTATGGAAATCCAGAGGTAACTCCAGGTGGAAGAGCTTTAAAATTTTATTCTTCTATTAGACTTGATATAAGAAGAAGTGAACAAATAAAACTTGGAACTGAAATTGTCGGTAATAAAGTTAAAGTTAAAGTGGTTAAAAATAAAATGGCACCACCTTTTAAAACTTGTGATGTTGATATTATGTATGGTACTGGTATTTCACATGAGGGAGAACTTATTGATTTAGGTTCACAAGCAGATATTATTCAAAAATCTGGTGCTTGGTATTCTTATAATGGAGAAAAGATAGGACAAGGAAAAGAAAATACTAAAGAATATTTAAAGGCTAATCCAAAGGTGGAAGAAGAAATTAATAAAAAGGTTCGTGAATATTACAAAATGAAATAAACTGATGTGTTTTAAAAACATATCAGTTTTATTTTGACTTTTATATATTTTTTAGATATAATTGTTTTAGAATATGGAGGGATTTGAAATGGATGAAAATAAGAAAACGGTAAATAACGATGAAAATATAGCTTCAGATAATATGAATTATAGTTTTGATTTTGCAAATCAAGTTGATGATACTGCTACAAATGATTTAGCACAAAATACTACTGTGAATTCTGAAACCCCTGTTAATTCAGAAGTAAATACAGTTGCTCCTGAAACTCCAGTGGTGGCTGAAACGGTTGAAACAAATAATTCGGGCGTAAATGAAACAGCTAACGTAGTATCTGGTGAAGCGGTTAGTGCTGTTGATAATGTTGCTACTACAGTATCTGATGAAACAGTTAATTCCGTTGATAATGTTGCTAATGCAGAAGGTGTAGCAGCAACCCCTTCTACTAATGATAATGTTTCAGTAGAGGGAATGCCTAATGTGGTACCAGTTACTCCAATAACACCTGAAAATACAGCAACAGAAGGTAGTACTACTGAAGAGGATTCAATAGAGTTAATTAAAGATAAAAAAGCAACCAAAAGATTTTTATTTATTTTATTTGTAATACTTATAATATTTATTGTTGCTTTACCTTTTATTTTTAATATTGCGGGATAGTAATTATCCCGTTTATTTTTGTTTTGTCATTTTAAAAATATTATAAATTTTTATAAAATTTTCGTTTGATTTTTTTAGTTCTTTTTTTAATTTTTGGTATGCTAAATCGATGTCTTTTTCTGATTTGTTAAAACATTCTAAGCATAGATAGTTTAATTTTTGTCCGTTTTTTTGTTTATATATTTTATCTAATTCGTCATATATAAATTTTTCGTTTTCTAATTCAAATCTTGTTTTGAAATTAGTTAATTTATTATTTTTAATTATTTTATAGTCAAGTTTTGTCTCTTTTTGAAATTTGGTTATTTCTATTACATCATCTTGTTCATCTGGGAGTAGGGAACTTATAAATTGGATAAACCCCTCTTTATTTATTTTTATGGCTATTGCTTCATGTTCGGTTGCTAAAACAATGGTATTTTTGATTTTTGTTACACTTTTTTGTTTGAATCTTTCTGCGTGAATATTTTTAGTACTAAGAAATTTTAAGGTTTGTTCTGTAAAAATAATTTTATTATTTTTAATTTCAAATAGTTGTTTATCACTTATTTTAATAATTGGAATTTTGTGCATGTGATATATATTATCGTTTTTATTCCACTCAAAGAAATCATAATAATTTTTTTGAAAATTTAAGATAATATCATATATGTAGTTCATTTTTTTTGCCTCCTGGAAGAAAAATTGCTAGAAAAGTAATTATGAGTCCAATCGGTCCAATTAGACATTCAATATTACTAATTATAAAGTGAACATATTCGGAAAAATTATACCCAATAGTCATTAAGTTTAGGTAACTTATAGTAAAAACAAAACCTATAATACTAAATCCAAAACCAATTAGAAAAAAAATAATACGTGCTATCATATTTATCATCCTTCTACTTAAAGTGTATTATTTAAGTTTTGTTTTTTTCCTTATAAGTGTTACTTGAACTAATAAAAAAGAAAATGTTATAATGTTTTAAGGTGGTAGGTATGGATTACAAGTTTACGATAGATAAATTTGAAGGGCCTCTTGATTTATTACTTCATTTGATTAAAGATTCTGATATTGATATTTTTGATATTAATATTTCAGAAGTGACAGATCAATACTTGAAATATATCGAGAGTATGGAAAATTTAAATTTAAATATCGATAGCGAGTATTTAGTAATGGCGGCTGAATTGATAGAATTAAAATCTAGAGAATTATTGCCAAATGAGGCTATCGAAGATTCTGATGATTATGAAGAAGATCCTAAAGAGGCATTAATTAATAGATTAATAGAATATCAAAAATATAAAGAAGTGGCTTTTGAATTCCAAAACTTAGAAAAAGATCGTAAACTTATGTATTCTAAGATTCCTAGTGAACTTACTGAATTTAAAGATGAAGAGGTTTCTTTAAGTGATGATGTTTCGTTAGATGATTTGATTAAAGCATTTATGAATTTTCAAAAAAGAAAGGAATATGATAAACCACTTAATACGGTGATTACGAAGAAAGAATATTCGGTGCGTTTAAGATGTAACGATATCATGATAAAATTAAACAAGAAGAAAAAAATGAAATTTGAGGAATTATTTGATGTAAAAGGTAAAGACTATATAGTGGTGACATTTTTAGCAATATTAGATTTAGCAAAAAGTGGTAAATTAAAAATAAAACAAGATAAAAACTTAGAAACAATAACTTTATTTACTAAAGAAGCTGAAGGGGAAATGTAGAATGAATTTAAAAGCAATATTAGAAGGTATATTATTTGTTGTGGGAGATGAAGGTATTTCTAAAGAAAGATTACTTAAAATTTTAGAGGTATCTGATGAGGATTTACAAAAAGTAATAAGTGAATATACTGATGATTTAAATAGTGATGATAGGGGATTACAAATAGAACACTATAATGATAATTATAAACTAGTTACAAAAAAAGAACATGCTGATTATTATAAAAAATTAGTAGATGATGAGATATCTGATACGCTTAGTCCTGCAGCTTTAGAAACTTTAGCAATTATAGCTTATAATGAACCGATAACTCGACTTATGGTGGATGAAATTAGAGGAGTATCTTCTATATATGTGATGAGAAAATTAGTGTTAAAAAATTTAATTAAAGAAGTCGGAAGATCTGAATTGCCTGGTAGGCCAATTTTATATGGTGTAACTGATCAATTTTTAGATTACTTTGGATTAGAATCTTTAGATGATTTACCTGAGATTAAAGAAGAAAGCGTAGAAACAAAAGATTTGTTTTTATCTAAATATAGTGAAGAGTAATGAAAGAACTGTTTTTATTAATATTTGGCTTGTTTTTGATTGTTAAGGCAGCCGATGTTTTAGTTACTGCTTCTTCTTCATTAGCTTTAAGATTTAATGTTCCAAAGATGTTAGTGGCACTTACAATTATGGCTTTTGGAACGTGTGCTCCAGAGGTGGCAATTTCTTTTCAAAGTGTGCAGAGTGGTGATGGTCAAATTGCCTTTGCGAATGTTATAGGAAGCTGTATTGTCAATGTGTTTTTGATTATTGGAGTGGCATCTTTAATTAGACCGATTAAAGTAAAACATGCAACGATAAAAAAAGAATTACCTATTTTATTTTTGATTACTACGGTGTTTGTAGTATTAATGTTGGATAGATTGTTTGATCCTTTTACAAGAAATGTATTTTCTAGACCTGATGGAGTGGTTTTAATCTTGTTTTTCAGTGTTTTTGTCAGTTATTTAATTGGTTTACTTCGTCGAGGTGGGGATAATGAAAACTCAAGTGATATAAAATATGGTCCAGTTATGTCGGTTTTATTGATTATTTTATCTCTTTTGATAACAATATTTAGTAGTGAGTTAATTGTTAATAATGCAGTGGCTTTAGCTAATGAACTCAATATAAGTAAAAAGATAATTACTATGGTTATAATTGTTATTGGTACTAGCTTACCGGAGTTGATAATGACAGTGACTAGTGCGAGAAAAGGCGAATTTGATATGGCTGTTGGGAATATTGTAGGTACTAATATATTTAATATATGTGTAGTGCTTGGTTTTCCAGTGGTTGTTTACGGTAATGTACATTTGGGAGGATTTAATTTTGTTGATATTTTAGTAGTATTTTTATCTTCTTTATGTCTTTATTTATTTGCTAAAAGTGAAAGAGTCATTAGTAGAAGAGAAGCTTTATTAATGCTTTGTATATTTATAATTTATTATGCATATTTGTTTATAGTGTAAATTATTTTGATTTTATAATAATTTGTGCTATAATGTTTTTGTTGCTTGTGTGGCGGAATTGGTAGACGCGCACGACTCAAAATCGTGTGGCTTTGTGCCATGTGGGTTCGATTCCCACCACAAGCACCATATTAATAATAAACTACTTTCAAGTTAAATTGAAGGTGGTTTTATTTTTGATATAAAACAAATTTTTAAGTGTGTTATAATTAAATAAAGTTGAGGTGGTTTTTAAATGAAAGTTAATCATGAGTTTGGACCATATGTTAATAAAGATAGTAAGGTTCTTATTTTAGGTTCTATTCCTTCAGTTAAATCTAGGGAATTTGGCTTTTATTATATGCATCCTCAAAATCGTTTTTGGAAAATTATAAGTGATTTGTTTGAAGAGGATTTTCCTGAGACGATTGATGAAAAGAAGGATTTTTTAAAAAGAAATAAGATAGCTTTATGGGATGTATTGGATACCTGTGAAATAGAAGGATCTAGTGATAGTTCAATTAGGAATCCTAAAGTTAATGATATTAAAAGTATAATTTATGGTACAGATATAAAACATATATTTGTGACGGGTAAGAAAGCTTTTGAACTTTATAAAAAATATTGTTATAAAAATGTTTTAATTGAAGCTATTTATTTGCCTTCTACGAGTGGTGCCAACTGTGTTTTTAGTTACGAAACTTTAAAGAGTAAATATGAAATTATCAGAAAATATACTAAAAAGTAATATTTTTCTTTTTTTTTATAAAAAAATAGGTTATAATTATATTATAGGGAAGGGGCGTTCAATAATGATTTTAAGAAAACCATATGCGTTTTTTATAAAATATTTTAAAGTGCTACATGCTATTATTGCTGT
>CALVIJ010000035.1 GCA_944329505.1 uncultured Bacilli bacterium
TCCTGAATTTGACAGTTTTAAGAATCAAAAAACTCCTTAAGGCTTATTTTATAAAGCTTTTTGGAGTTTTAATGTATTTAAAAAAATGCGTAATTTTTTTATGACTTTGTTTTGTTGAAAATTTTTTTAAATTTTTTATAATTAAGTATTTCATAGTTTGTATTAATACCTGTTTTATCATGTAATGCATGAATTAAATTGTTAGGTGTATATAATGGCACATATCCAAATCCAGGAAAGTTTCTGAAATTGTAATTTCTTAAAGTTTCTATAATTTTTTCAGCCGTAAATTTTTCATCAAGTATTTTTTCTAAATACCTAAAGATAGTTAAAGCAAGGAAACAAGTAGTAAAGTGAGCTTTAATTCTATCATCTCTTGATAAATATACAGGCCTTGATTTAAACTCACTTTTCATAAGTCTAAATGATTCTTCAATTTCCCATCTACGATGATTTATTTTAATTATTTTATTTACATTATCTTCAAGGTTTGTACATACTGCATATAAACCATCATATTTTGCTTCTTCATTAATAACATCATAGTTTAATTCGTAATGATTTTCTTCTGCCACCTCACCATTAGAAGTAGTAGAGATAGTACTAATAAATCTTTTAGGATCATTTTGTTTAGGCTTACCTATTTTTTTAGGATTTTTTTCAATGAGTTTTTTGGCTCTTTGAATTTGATTTTCTCGAATGTTTTTTTGGTATTCTTGATATTTTACTGAATAGGTAATAATAAGTCTTTGTTCTAATCCGTTTTCATTAATCCATCTTTCTTTGTAGAATGTTTTATCATAATATTGTTCCATTAATTCTTTATTTTCTCTTAATTTAGAAATATTATAAGTTTTATCACTACCATATAGTTTCCAACCGGAAGTTAAATCTAAAGCCCACTGTTTAAGGTGTGATTTTAATTTTTTAATAGATTGAGTAGTAATAAAACTTCTACCACTTATATTATTAAATTTTCTGTTTGCGTTAGAAGCTAATCCGGCATCAGTACACACAACAAATTTTGAAGAATGAAAATCTTTTACTATTTTTTCTTCTAATGGTTTCATAGTAACTTGTTCATTAGTATTACCCGCAAATATACCTAGTGACATTGGAATACCATCACCATCCAAGAATAGGCCCATTTCAACGATAGGAGTAGGTCTGTTTTCTTTAGATTTACCATATTGTCTTAATCCACTTTCTTCTTCAATTTCAAAGAAATAATTAGTACAATCATAATATAAAACTCTATCATTTCTTTTCATAAAATTTAAGCTATTTTTATAAAGCTCAGATTGGATAAAGTCAGATTCGTTAGCTATGACTTCTAAAGCCCTATAAATATCGTGAAGTTCAAAATTTGGTTGTTCAAGAAAATTTTTAGATAATTCTAGAGTTTTAAGTTTAGAAGAAGGGTAGATAATTCTACCATAAATAAGTCTAGATAAAATAGAATTTAAATCATATTTAAATTGATGTCTATTGGTTATTTCATCACAGATTTTATTTAAGCCGAGTTTATAATAAATACTTTGGAGAAAAAGATAACCACCATTGAATGTATATTGTTCATTATCTTTTAATTTTTTGGATTGTGACAATTTTAAAATAATGTCACTAGAGTTTTCTTTTTCTTCTTTATTTAACATTTCAACATATTGTTTGGCCCACACATATGGATCTTGTCCTTGAGCTTTAAGGGTAACTTCTTCAAGATTACCTAATTTTTCTATTACTCTAGATGTCCTTTTTCCGTTAATAGTAACAGATTTAATAACAAAAAATGATTCAGAGTTTTTGCTTTTCGTAACTGTGAGCCTCATAATATCACTATCCTAATCTAATATAATTATATCAAATTACCACAAATTACGCAATATCAAAAGTCAAAATTTGATAAAAAAATAGCCATTTTTCAATGGCTTACACGATTTTATTAATTTAAAACTGTCAAAGTTCCGTACAAATATTATCATTCGATCCATCTTCAATATTTTTTCTATCTTCATAAGATAGGTGACAATAATTTGCCAGTTATAAATTACCTCCCTTAATGACAAATAAATTGCTTAGAAACTATTATAATATCATTATAAAACTTATCGCACAGCTATTGTGCACTTCTGTTTTTAAATTACAAACTCTACAAAAAAAGTTGGAGATGTTTAAATTTACTTGAAATTCATAATTATATATGATATACTAAAACCGGTGATATAATGAAAGAAATAAATTATGAAGTAAACGTCGATTATAATATTTTTAAAGATTTGTTTTGGGCGCAAAACAAAAAATATTTAAAACGTGCTGGATGGGGCGTTATAATTTTATTTGGATTTTTTACAATTAGTTTTATATTTATGTCTGTATATGAACCTACTACTAAAAATATTATATATACACTCTTATTAGTAATAATTACAGCCTATGGTATTGCATTTGTCACCAATCCTAATGTTGCACTGTTGACTAGAACAGGTTATATTAAGAAATGGTTTAAACTTCATGGTAATAATACAGATGCTATTCCAAAAAACTTAAAAACATCGTATCAAATTCATCTCGATAATCTAGGTTTTACCGAAACAATAGGTAATAATTATATGGTAAAAATTCCGTGGTTTGCTCTTCACGAAACTCCAATTAAAACAACAAATGGTATTTTCTTTGCTTTTGATGATGGGAAAAACAGTTCACTTTTGTATAATTCTTTGGGTATTAACTTTGCTTTTAGAGAAGATTTACCAGGAGAAGTGTTATTTATTCCAGCTTCAGTCTTATCAACCAATCCAAATCTCGTTAATGAAATTCAAAACATTATCAAACAGCAACGCCAACAATTTCGTAGTTCTAGCAACAGTTCTATTGAAAATATAAAACAATGGATGTCAAATAAATAGTGTCCAGTGATTCAACTTTTGTAGTTAAAAAGCTCTATCTTTATAAATAGGAAAAGAGCTTTTTTCAATTTTTATATATAATTATATAAGTATTGACATAAACTTGTGACAATAATGTGAAAACTAATTAAAAAATATGGTTTTAGATGAAAATAATAATTTTTAACATAATATTTTAGTAATCATCAGAGCTTTAAAATTTTATATACCTATTAATAATTTTGAATTTAAAAGATTTCTTAATGCAGATATTTATGCCATAACATTAAAATGTATTGAAGTAATAAGCTTTACTTTCCAGTGCATCGAAATTGATAATAATTAGGTTTTTTAGAAGCTTTTGTAACAAGAAATTCCGAAGCTAAAAATATTTTAGGAAAGCAGCTTGTATTGAACTAAACTCAAGTAATCAAAATAGTGTTAAGTTTAATTTAGAAGACTATAATTAATGGAAATAATTTTGAAGGCATAGTTATACTTCAGGTGAAAAAATTCCTGCTGAGACCATTAAAACTAAAGTAAAAAAGCTAATAATGTCATTATAAATGAAGACAGCGTGTTAATCATTGTATTTAATAATCTTATTAATAACATTAACAACGCTATTATTGGTATAAATCAAACACTAAGCTCCACCAATTTTTTAGTTACATTCTACAAAAAAGAAACAAAAGTTATAGCTAGCAATATTTTTACACAATTGTTCTAAGGCAATTGCGTAAAATGTCAAATTAATGTATAATTAAACATAGTGTAGGGTGTGATAATTATGTATTTAAAATCATTAAAAGCTCACGGATTTAAGTCTTTTGCTGACAAAACTAATTTAGAATTCGAAAAAGGAATTAATGGCATTGTTGGACCAAATGGTTCAGGTAAAAGTAATGTTGTTGATGCCATTAGATGGGTTTTGGGTGAACAATCAGTAAAATCTTTAAGAGGCGATGGGACAATGACCGACGTCATTTTCTCTGGTAGTAAATCGCGTAATGCCATGAATGTTGGTTCAGTATCATTAACCTTTGATAATACCAATCATTATTTACCACTAGATTATGATGAAGTCGAAATAAAAAGAAGAGTGTATAAAGATGGCACTAACGAATACTTTTTAAATGGAGAAAGAGTAAGACTTAAAGATTTAACCAATATACTTTTGGACAGTGGTATTGCGAAAGAAAGCTTTAATATAATTTCACAAGGTAAAATCGAAAGTATTATTTCTAGTAAACCTTCTGAGAGAAGAATTATATTTGAAGAAGCTTCTGGAGTTTTAAAATATAAAAGAAGAAAAGAAGAAGCCATTAAAAAGCTGGATAAAACTCATGATAATAAAAGTAGAATTAATGACATTATTAAGGAATTGGAAGATAGATTAACTCCTCTTAAAGAAGCTAGAGATAAAGCTTTAGAATACAATGAAATAAAAGATAAACTTAAAAACCTAGAAGTCGCTTTAATTACTGAAGAAATTACTAATATTAATTTCGAATATCAAAAAAGCAAAGATAATATTGACTCTTTAAACGAAGAAGTCTTAAAACTAATGACTACTGGAAACAAAAACGAAGCTAAAATAGAAAAATATAAAAATTCTATCTCCTCTTTAGAAGCACAAATCAAGATTATGCAGTCAAAAGTATTAGAACTTACAACTTTAGCCGAAAGATTAAATAGTAAAAAAGTTTTAATAAACGAAAGACAAAAGAATAAAGCTGAAGATTCTAAATTACATCAAAGCATTTTAGAATTAAAGGAAAAAGAATTAACTATTAGAAATAACATAGAAAAACTTAATGGTGATATTCACCATTTAAATGATGATCTGAATAAATTCAACAACAAAATTAAAGAACAAGAAAAAAATAAAGACGAAATTAAACAAAACAAAAATAATTTAGAAATTAAATTAACTAATTTGCTTAGAGAAAATAATAATTTAGAATTTAAAATTGAAAATTTACAAAATAGTATTGAAAATGGTGGGGCATTGCCTCTTCCAGTCAGAAGCGTTTTAAATAATCCTAAATTAAGAGGAATACATAATGCCTTAGGAAATTTAATGGAAATTGATGAAAAATATGCTTTAGCTATAACCACCGCACTAGGTTATAATACTAATAATATTATTGTTGATGATGAAAAATCTGCCAAAGAAGCCATTAGCTATTTGAAAAATATTGGTCGAGCAACATTTTTTCCTTTGAATATTATTAAACCAAAGTATATTGATAATGATACCTTAAATAAAGTCAAAGGAAATAATGGTTATGTTGATATCGCTAGTAATTTGGTTAAATATGATTCTAAATACGCTAACATAATTCTAAACCAATTAGGTAATATTATCATTGCCAAAGATATCGATTCAGCCACAAACATTAGTAGACAAATCAATAATCGTTATAGAATTGTCACTTTAGATGGTGAAATTATTCATGTCGGTGGTTCAATGACTGGAGGAAAACAAAATAAAACTCGCAATGTTATTAGTGATAAATATGAATTAGAAAACAATTTAAAACATAAAGATCTTATTTTATCTAAAATAAAAGAAATAGAGAACGAAATTAACGAAATCGATTATAATTTAAAAGCTACTGAGGACAAAATATATCTTTCAAATAAAGATATAATGTTAAAAGAAGATGAAATAAATTCTAAAAAAACCGCAATGGATAGTTTTATTAGAGAATTAGACCAAATAACATTTGATATAAGTAGCAATAATAAAATATTAAATGGTGGTTTATCAGATGAAGAAGAAGAAATTTTAAATAAATATTATGCAGCACTAAAAACCAAAACCGAAGCCGAACAAGAACTTGAAAGCTTAAATAAAGAAAAGCAGAACTTAAATGAAACCTTAGAAGATTATGAAGCTTCTCTAAAAAAAGAAAATGCTTTGTATAATTCAAAATCAAATGAATTAAAAGATTTAGAAATTAAAGCCAGTCGTCTAGAAGTTAAATTAGATAATCTATTAAATTCTTTAAACGATACCTATAGTATGACATATGAAAAAGCCAAAGAAAATTATAAATTGGATATTGATTTTAATATAGCAAAATCAGAGGTAAGTAAATTAAAGAAAAAAGTTAAAGATTTAGGCATAGTAAACCTAACGGCTCCTGATGAATATGAAGAAGTAAATGAAAGATATACTTTTTTAAATAAACAAATTGAAGATTTAAGTCAAGCCGAAAACACTTTGCTAGAAATCATTGATGAAATGGACAAAGTTATGATCAGTGAATTTTCTAAAACATTTAAAGTGGTAAGCTCTAATTTTAGTGAAATATTTAGAGAATTGTTTAAAGGAGGATATGCTGAATTAAAGCTAACCGAACCGAATAACATTTTAGAAACAGGAGTTGATATAGTCGCAAGCCCACCTGGTAAAAAATTAAGTAGTATAACTTTACTTTCTGGTGGAGAAAAAACCTTAACAGCTATAAGTTTATTATTCGCAATCATCAAATCTAAGCCAACTCCATTTTGTGTTTTAGATGAAGTAGAAGCAGCTTTAGATGAAGCCAATGTCGATACTTTTGGTCAGTATGTTCAAAAACTAAAAGATAAATCTCAATTTATAATCATAACCCATAAGAAAAAAACTATGGAATATGCCGATATTTTATACGGTATTACTATGCAGGAATCAGGTGTTAGTAAACTTGTTAGTGTTAAATTAGAAGATATTGAATAAATATCTTCTTTTGCTTGAAAAATAAGCTATTTCCTGTATAATGATGTAATAGGTGATGTAATATGTTAAAAGTACAAAATTTATCTGTTAGATATGGCAAAAGAGTTTTATTTGAAAATGTTAATTTAGAATTTAATGAAGGTAACTGCTATGGTGTTATTGGGGCTAATGGTGCCGGAAAAAGTACTTTGTTAAAAATATTAACTGGACAAATAGACAGTACTACTGGTGAAATTATCAAAGATAAAGGTGAAAGGTTATCTTATTTAAAACAAGATCATAACTTGTATAATGATTATACTGTAATAGATACTGTAATTATGGGAAATGATAAATTATATAAAATTATGAAAGAAAAAGATGTTTTGTATATGAAAGAAGACTTTACCAATGAAGATGGTATTAGGGTTGGAGAATTGGAAGCTGAATTTGAAGCTTTAAACGGCTGGGAAGCTGAAAGTGACGCATCTATTTTACTTGCAGGTTTAGGTATTCCCAATGAGTATTTTGATCAAAAAATGGATAATCTAAAAGATAAAGTTAAAGTTAAAGTTTTACTAGCCCAAGCACTATTTGGTAATCCTGACATTTTATTACTCGATGAACCTACTAATGGATTAGATATTAAAAGTAAAATATGGCTTGAAGATTTCTTACAAGATTTTAAAGGAACAATTATTTTAGTTTCCCATGATAGACATTTTTTAAATACTGTTTGTACCCATATGGTCGATATTGATCGTGAAAGGATTCAAATTACAATCGGAAACTATGATTTCTGGTATCAATCTAATGAACTTATGCAAAAGCAAATAAAACAAGCTAATAAAAAGAAAGAAGAACGAATAAAAGAATTACAATCATTTATTGCTAGATTTTCTGCCAACGCTTCTAAATCAAAACAAGCGACATCTAGAAAAAAATTGCTTGAAAAAATCACCTTAGAAGAATTAAAACCTTCAACTAGAAAATATCCATATATTAACTTTGATTATGAAAGAAGATTAGGCAAAGAAATTATTACTTTAAGTAAAATAAATATAAATATTGATAATAAACCTGTATTAAAGAACTTTACATTAAACATAAAAAAAGATGATAGAATAGCTTTAATAGGAGAAAATGAATTAGCCAAAACGACTTTACTTCAAATATTGGCTGGTGAAAAACAACCAGATAGTGGAGAAATAAAGGTAGGAACAACAGTTATTACATCTTATTTCCCTAAAAATCATGATAAATATTTTGAATCTAACGAAGATTTAGTCGAATGGCTTAGAAAATTTTCTGAAAATAAAGAAGATAGTTTTGTAAGAGGATTTTTAGGTAGAATGCTTTTCTCTTCAGAAGAAGCATTAAAAAAAGTTAATGTCTTATCAGGTGGCGAAAAAGTAAGATGTATGTTTGCTAAAATGATGTTAAATAAAGGTAATGTTTTACTCTTAGATGAGCCAACTAACCATTTAGACATTGAATCCATTACAGCTTTAAATAATGGTTTAAATAAGTTTGATGGACCAATTGTTTTTGCCACTTTCGATACCGAGTTAATTAGTACATTAGCTAACAGATTAATTTTAATTAAAGAAGATGGAACTTACATTGACAAACAGATGACTTATGAAGAATACTTAGAAAAATATGAAAAAAACTAGAGTTAATCTAATTTTTACCACCACCACCCCTACAAAGAGGCAAGTGTAAAACTTGTTTCTTTTTTGTATTATTGGTGTGTCTAGACTTGAAATTTCCATGGGGAGGGGGGGTATAATATAATTGGTGTATAATATGCATAGGAGTAAAAGAAAAAGAAATATAATTATATTTAGTTTGGTTGGTGTACTACTATGTATGGTAGTAGGATATGCCGCCTTCCAAACTAGATTAGAAATAAAAGG
>CALVIJ010000036.1 GCA_944329505.1 uncultured Bacilli bacterium
ATTCCAGGCTTTTTTCTTTTCATTTTTAACCAATGCTTCTCGAATAAATTCTTGAAAGAAAATAAGTCCAGCAAACGACCATAAATTCTTTAAAATACTTAGTATATCTTTTGAATATGGTGTTTTTTCGAAACCGAAAATTAATCCTAGTAAAAAATAAATGATTATGTAAATAATAAGTGCGATTATTAAACTTTGTGTTTTATCTTGCTTTCCTTTAACTCTTAAATTCGAATCTCGACTCAAGAAAATGGCTACTGCACATAATATTATCCACATAAAAGGATGAATTATTTCATTATAGTAGTCGAGGTTTAATGGAGCAATGACAAAGACATTTAAAACAAAATATATAATCAATAAACCATATATCATTAAGTTGTTTTTCATATTCATACCCCTTTTTATAATAGTTAGCCCACTATTATTACTATAATGAATTATAACATAACATTTTGAAGTTGACAACTGCAAACCATAAAATTTTGTAATCTATTTTGATTTTTGACGATTTATAAACAAAAAAAGAAAAGCTTTAAAAGTTTTTCTTTTTTATGCTTGTGATTGTACAGCATCTACTGTAATAGTAACACTAGCTGAAGTAGCAGTTCCAACAGATTCTGCACTAGCAAGGAATTCAGCTTTAACTGTCATAGTAGCAGTTTTGCTTGAACCAATAGTAGTTGGTGATGCTGGAGTTACTGTAAATTGGATATTACCTTTTCTAGCAACTAAAGCAGTTCCATCTTCGTCACTGTCCATAGTAACAACTGGCTCTTGTAAATCAGCAGAAATAGTTCCGTTATTTTGAATTGTTAAAGTAAATGTAACTGTATCTCCTGGTTGGTTTAAAGTTGCTGAAACATTTGCATTGTGTCCATCACTGTAAGTGATTTTTCCAGTTGGATTTGTTGCTCCTGGTACACCTGCAACGGCGTCAACAACTCCAGGTCCACTAGTTTTATTTTGGTCAAATGATATATCCCATGATGAATTAATCTCAGCACTTCCGTTAATTGTTAATTGTTGAGCGAATGCAGCATATCCTACTGCCATTACAAATACTACAGCTAATAGTGCTCCAATTAAAGCATTTTTGTGTTTACTTTCCACTTTTGTCCCTCCTATAATAATTTCTATAAGTAGTTTCCTTACTCTATTATTGATATTATCACATTTTTAAATGCAGTTCAAGAATAAAAAAAGAAAAAACGTAAAAGTTTTTTCTTCTTTACACAAATTATGAAGCTTGTGTAGCTGTTGTAGTAATTGTAATACTTGATGAAGTAACTGTACCAACGCTTTGAGCAGCGCTATCGAATTCAGCAGTTACAGTCATTGTAGCTTCTCCACCACCATCAATAGTTGCTGGAGTTGGTGCAGTAACTGTAAAGATAATATTTCCTGCTTTAACAATTAAATCGTCTGGATTTGCATCAGAACCAGCACCAGATAAACTAACAACTGGTTGACCTAAAGCGGCTTTAATATCACCTTTGTTTTGAATTGTTAAAGTGAATTTTACTTTATCTCCTGGTTGAATTAAATCAGCAGAAATTGTAGCATTTTGATCACCACTGTAACTAACTTCTCCTGATGGAGCAGTAGTTCCATTAGCTCCAGTAGTTGGTGTAACAACTCCTGGTGCATCAGTTGTTTTTGTAGTATCAAAACCTACATGCCAATTTGAAGTAATTTCAGCACTTCCGTTAATTGTTAATTGTTGAGCAAATGCAGCATATCCTACTGCCATTACAAATACTACAGCCAATAATGCTCCGATTAAAGCATTTTTGTGTTTACTTTCCACTTTCTTCCCTCCTATAATAATTTCTAAGTAGTTTCCCTACTCTATTATTGATATTATCATATTTTATTTTTCTTTTCAAGAGAATTTTTTAATTTAATTTTTTAATGATAAAATACCTATTGATTTAAAGAGTTTTTAAGATGTAAAAAGCTTAAACGTTATTTTGTTTAAGCTTGAACATAATTCATTGTTACAGTTAAGTCAGCAGTAACATTTTGAGCGTTGTCTTGTCCTTCTGCTTTATCAACAAACTCAGCAACAATTGTTACAGTGTCTCTTCCACTACCGGCTGTTAGAGGATTAACAGTTGGTTTTGTAACTGTATATCTGATATTTCCATCTGCACTAGTAGCAACTAAATCTTGAATATCCATGCTTGGAGTAGTACTTGTTAAAACGATATCATTTAATCTTGCATCTAAAGTACCAGCGTTTACGATTGGAACTACAAATGTTACTTTATCTCCTGGGCTAATTAATTCAGCAGTAAAAGTAGCAGACAATCCACCTTCTTTAACATTAACAGATCCTGATGGAGTTGTTCCCATTGTAGATGATGGGGTTGCTGATGCACCATCATTTTCCATATGAACATCCCAATTTGAAGTGATTTCAGCACTTCCGTTAATTGTTAATTGTTGAGCAAATGCAGCATATCCTACTGCCATTACAAGTACGACAGCCAGTAAAACTCCTATTAACAAATTTTTGTGTTTACTTTCCATATTTTCTCCCTCCTATAATAATTTAAATGGTATTTCTACCCTAATATAATGTTATCATATTTTATTTTCATTTTCAAGAAATTTGTATACATATTTACAGCGATAAATTTCAATTAAAAAAACTTAAGCCTATCTGCTTAAGCTTGAACATATGTTAAATTCATAGTTACACTACTTGTTTTATTGTCAGGTGTAGTTGTATAAGATTCATTAAATTTGACAGTTATCGTAAATGTTTGAGTTTGACCTGCTTCAATAACGTCGGATTCACTAATTCCAGCATAACTATATTGAATAGCATCATTATTTGAATTGGTAAATACGATTGAATCTAACTTGGCATCTAAAGTTCCAGCATTTCTAACGGTAATGTCATATGTTACACTACTTCCTGGTTCAATAAGTTCGGCTTCAAAAGTGGCACTTAAATTATTTTCACCAACTGAAGCATTAATATTTTGGCCATTTTGCAATTCACTATTTACAGAAATATCTTCGATATGAACATCCCAACTTGATGATATTTGAGTGCTGCCATTGATGTTAAGTGTTTGAGCAAATGCAGCATAGCCAATTGCCATTAAAAGTACTAAGGCTAGTAAAATCATGATTATTGTTGATTTGTGTGTGTCTTCCACAATTCCATCTCCTATCTTGGTATTAATATACCATAATTATTAATTATTTTCAACCAAGTTACATAGTTTTTGGAATATGAATGCCTAACAAATCTAGAAGGGTTTTTAATACTAAATTATTATAAGTTAATACAATGTTATAATCATTTTTGATTTGTCCTTCTAAATTAGATACATGATTGTTTTGGTAAAAATTATTAGCAATAACAGATAATTCGTATAAATAATTGGCAATTATATGAGGTCTTCTTTCTTTGGATGCCTCATCTATTACTTTACTTACTTCTAATAATTTTAAACGTAAATTTCTATCGGTATCATTATATATTTTATCTGATAGTTCTCCATCATTTTGTGATAAAAGTTTATTAATTCTTAAATATGTATACAAAATGTATGGACCTGTTTTACCATTAACTTCACTAAATTTTTTGATATCAAAAATGTAGTTTCTCGTTAAATCATTTTGAAGATCCGCAAATTTTAAAATTGAATTTACAATTTTGTCTAAATCTTCTGTAGCCATATTTTGGTTTTCAGGTCTTAATTTTATAAACTCTTCTTTTACTTCATTAATTAATTCTTCAAGTTTTAAAGCTCCACCAGTTCTAGTTTTAAATGGTTTATTATCTTTACCATTAACAGTACCATTTCCATAATGAATTAATTTCCCATTATAAATACCGGTTTTTTTAGCTACTCTGAATACTTGAGTAAAGTACATACTTTGACGAGCATCGACAACATAAAGAATTTCATCTGGGTGAAAGTCTTTTTGTCTTTGCCAAATTGTTCCTAAATCAGAAGTGGCATATAAATAAGCTCCATCACTTTTTTGAATTATACATGGTGGAATATCAATCTTATCATCTTCCTCTTTGACGTCAATTATTTTTGCACCATTATCAAGTTTTACACAATCTTGTTTGTCTAAATAAGCCATCATTTCTGGAAATTGTTTATAGGCATCACTTTCGCCATACCAATAATCAAAATGAACATCTAGATAATCATATATTCTTTTGATATCTGAAACAGATAAGTCGAATATTTTTTTCCATAATATTTGATAGTTAGGATCGCCTTCTTGTAATTTTTTTGTGATTTCAGCACATTCTTGACGAACTTTTTCATCTTCTTTACATAAACCACTCATTTTAGGATATGTAACGTTTAGATATTCTAAATCAAATTCAATGTCTTCATATTTTGTGTCTGGAAAATCGTGAATAATACCGTAAATAACTTGTCCCATTTGTGCACCAATATCACCCAAATGCACATCACCAATAGTTTTGTTTCCTTTAAATTTTAAAATATTATTTATGGCTTGACCAATAATAGCTGTTCTTAGGTGTCCAACGTGTAATGGTTTTGCTACATTAGGTCCTCCATAGTCGATAACTATTGTTTCGTTTTCTAAAGTAGCTCCTAATTTTTCTTTAGTCATCAATTCTCTTAATGAACTATTTATTAATTTGTCACTGACATTGATATTGATAAATCCTGGCTTAGACACATTAATTTCTTTGAAGATATCTGAGAAGTTTTGGTTTTCTTTTATTTTGTTTGTAATTTCCTCAGCTATAACAAAAGGGGCTTTGTGATATTCTTTTGCTAATTTGAAGGCATCATCACATTGAAAATCAACACCTTCAATGTTTGATTTTACAACTTTTGTTTTGTAATCATAATTTAATTCTTTTAAAGTTTCATTTAAAATATTCTCTAATTGTGTGTTCATATTTTATCCTCCTTTTTAATATAAAAATCCCTATAAAATAAGGACGAGCCATGGACCCGCGGTACCACCTTACTTCATAGAGATTCTATGCAACTTTAATCTTTAATGCAGATTGTACAAACAGCTAACCAATTTATAATAATTAGTAAGGAACGCGTTCATAAAGGTATATTGCTAGGCTTCCACTAATCCCAGCTCACTATAAATATACTGATTTTATTACTATTTTCCTCATTGCCTTGCAATTAATTATATAAAATTATATTTGTTTTGTCAAACGGATTTTTTATTATTATTCATATTTGTTATTTTATATCATATTATGATTATTATCAACCAGGAAATTTTGTTATCAAGCGAGATACAAAAAGAAAAGTCCATGGACTTTTCCTTTAATTAAAAGAATACAGACCCTAGTAAAATCGCTAATAAAATGTATAGTACTAAAATAATTAAATAACTATTATTATTGCATGGTCTTTCACATGGTCTTTCGCATGAATTATTGCAAGACATAATTACTCCTTTCTAGGGCTTATAGATAAGCTCCAAGTATGATTATTAAAAGAATAAATAATACTAATACGATTGCTGCTGAACTTGTTCCGGTATTACACATATAAATCATCCTCCTTTTTACCTTTCACATTATTTTATGGAAAATTTCGGTTTGTGTGAATACTTATGGGTAAAAATAAATAAAAATGTTGAATTTTAAAGGAAATTTTGATATTATTTAATATGTATGAAAGCATACATATGAAAGGAAGATTTTACGTGAAAAAGAAAAAAATATTTGCATTGGTATTAGTTATGGCTTTGATGCTTACTGGTTGTGGTAATGAGGCTACTTTGGAAAATGGTGAAGAAGTTGTAGCTAAGATGGATGGGCATACAATTACTGCCGAAGATTTATATGATGAGCTTAAAAAACAAGGCGGTGCTGTGACTTTAACTAACATGATTGATAATTTTATTGTTAACAAGGAAATTAAAACTGATGATGATGCTGAATCATATGCGGATTCACAACTAAGTTCTTATAAACAATCTTATAAGAGTTATGGTCAAGATTTTGGTACTGCTTTAAAATCGGCTGGTTATTCTGGCGAAGATGAATTTAAAGAAGAATTAATCTTAGAATATAAGAAAAATATTGTTACAGAAAATTATGTTAAAGATCAATTAAAGGATTCTGAAATTCAAGACTATTATGATAATAATATTTATGGTGATATTGAAGCTAGACATATATTAATTAGTCCTAATACCAACGATGATATGACTGATGATGAAAAAGAAGAAGCTGAGAAAAAAGCTAAAAAAGAAGCTGAAGATATTATTAAAAAATTAGATGATGGTGAAGATTTTGCTAAACTTGCTAAAGAGTATTCTGAAGATGAAAGAACAGCTAGTGAAGGTGGTATATTAAACGGTACTTATGTTTCTGTTGTCGATGAATTCTGGGATGGTGCTAGTGAATTAAAAGATGGTGAATATTCTAAAGAACCTGTTAAATCTGAATATGGTTATCACATTATTTATCGTATCAGCCAAAAAGAAAAACCTTCGTTAGATGATGTTAAAGATGATGTAATCGACAGTTTAGTAGAAGAAAAAATAAATAATGATTCAACTTTACAAACTAGTGCTTTAGTAGCTTTAAGAAAAAAATATAATTTAGATATTACTGATGATGGACTTAAATCTTCTTATGATAATTCTATTAGTACAGCTCTAAGCTCTAACACATCACAAAACAGTTCAAATTAATGAACTGTTTTTTTCTATAAAATCATTTATCTCTTCACTTGAAAATCCTTTAGCATATAGTTTTTGTTTTAATTTATTATATAATACATAGCCTTCATATTTTGTTTTTAATTTATTATATATTTTTTCCATTTCCTTTTCTAGTCTACTATTATCTAAGGTAATATTTTCTAAATGACTTGCTATGTCTTCTCTACTATATCCTAAGTTAGACAAATATAAAGATGTTTTTTGTTTAAATATATATGTCGTGTCTTTAGTATTCGCACTTACTTTTTTATTGATAATTTTTTTTAATTTTTGATCAATCAAATCATCCGTGAAGTTTGATAAGGCATTTTCAATATAAATGCTTTCAATGTGATTATCTTCTAAATCTTTTTTTATTTTATAAGGTCCATCTAAAGATAAATTAATTCTATCATTTGTATAAGCTTCAGCAAATGCTTCATCATTAATTAGTCCGATTTCTTTTAAAGTGTTAATAATTTTGTCTTCATCGGATTTTAAAACTTCATTTTTATTTAATGTTTTTCTTATTTCATATTCACTACGCATTTTACGATTAATCATTTTTAAAATTTTATTGTAATTTTCATAATAATGTGTTTCTTCTTTTATTTTATCTAATAACTTACTATTGATTTTTTTATCATATAAAAGATTATTATTAATTATAACTTGGTCATTAGTAGTTATAATCTCATCATTATCTAAAGTTATTTTATATTTTGAGCCGACTTTTTTTATGTTTTTTATTTTCATTTGATCACCATAATTATTATATCCACAAACATTTGTTTCTGTAAAGAAAAAACAAAAAAGTTTTTAAATCTTTTCTATCAAAATATTTTGGGTATCACTAACTCTTAAAGCCATAACAGTATTTTTTATTTTATATGCTCGCATATTATCACCAAAATTTTTTAAGATTAATTTTACTTTTTCTCCTTTGACAAAGCCAATATCCATAAGTCTTCTTTTAATGTTTGAATTTGTATTAACAGATATAATTGTACCCTCTTCATTTATTTTTAATTCATTTAAGCTTTTCATATTTTATTATATGCAGAAAAATATATTGGTTGTATATTTTTATTTTCTTTGGTACATAATATGTTTGAAAGGAATTGATGATTATGAATATAAGTATTAAAAAACATATTATGAATAATTTTAAAGGAGCTAGTAAGGAGGATATTAAGGAATCTATTGTTTCTTCTTTTAATGATAAAGATGAAATTACTTTACCAGGATTAGGGGTATTCTTTGGAATTGTGTGGGATAAAAGTTCTGAAGATGAAAGAAATAAAATTTTGGATATTTTAAAGGATAGCTTAAATTAGCTATCCTTTAATTCATATTTACAAATTCTGGTTTTGAAAATTCATTGCCAGTAAATGTGACTTGATATGTTGATCCGGCTACAACTTGATTAGAATTATCTAAAGTTTGAGTTTTAAATGTAAAATTAGTGGCTGTAAAATTGAAACTATTTGGATCAATTGTTTTTGAACTAATAACTGGGTCGGACAAGTTTTGGAATGCTGGATCTGATATTTTAGCAGAGTCTAATGTTTCTTT
>CALVIJ010000037.1 GCA_944329505.1 uncultured Bacilli bacterium
ATTTTGCAGCATGCTCTGCCATTTTATTCTCTTGTAAGCATTATAGCACATTTTCTTTTTTTTTTAAACTTTATTATTATATTTGTCTTTACAACAGCCATAATATTAAAATAAACTAACTATTAAGTTAGTTTATTTACTTACTGGAAGTACAGAAATCGAATTAGCTACATTTAAAAGTTCGCTTTCACTCATATTATCAGCCACAACATAATATTCAATACCATTACTAATCCAACTTACCATGTTATCAGAAACCGCTGCAACACTTGTCGCCATCTGATAAGGTTCTCCATAGACTGAAACAATTGCAAGCTCATCACTCACTGAAGCCGTTTGTTCAACAAGCATAAATGGACTATCTCCTTCAAAAGTCATAATAACTCTTTCTCCATTATCTAAACTCACAGTCTCCTTATCCGCAAGACTAGTGTTCTCAGGAATGTACATCGGATAAATTTCTTCATCTATTTCGCTTACAGTTTCTGTTCCTTCTTCTGTTTTTGCTACACTCATGTTTTCATCTAGTGAAAAATATTTATCCTTAAATTCAGCATTGAAATCAACTTTCTTAAAAGTCATTTTTATTAAAACTTCATCTTCCTCATTTAAAACCTCAACTTTGGTAGGATTTAACTTTTTATCAAAATAAATTTTTTGTCTAACCAAATCACTATTATTTGGATAATTTACACTAGTTGTAAAAATATAATTATCCTTAGTCTCTTTAAATTCTTTATCGCTATCGTTTTGAATATCGGAAAGCAATGTTTGAAGTAAGTAAACCTGTGAATTATTATACGGCCAATCACTTTGAAATTTAAAACTTTTATTAAGTGTTGGTGTTAAAACATAAACTCCATCACTATTTTTTAAAATTATTTGTTCATGATTATTTGTTTTATTTTTTAACGATACTCGAAACTTATCAGTTTTACTATATGAAGCATCAACATCATATGTGTAAACATCGTCATTATTTATTATTTCCATTTCTCCAGTCAAATTATAACCATCTAACTTATTAATTTTTTTCTCTAAATCCTTTTCCGCATCATTAACCGTATATTTACCACATCCTACCATTAAAAAACAAACACATAAAATTAAACAAATTTTTTTCATTTTTTCACCATCTTTCAGTTTCAATTAATTATATGGACTTTATTTTTTATTTATGAATAATTTTTTAACTTTCAGCCATTATAAATAATAGAGGAAGGTGAAATTATGGAAATATTACAAAAAATATGTTTAGTCCTAACAATTATAGGTGCTGTCAACTGGGGATTAGTTGGTCTTTTTGACTTTAATTTAGTAACATTCCTATTGGGTGATACATCTATGTTAACTAGAGCAGTTTATACACTAGTTGGTATTGCTGGTTTAATTAATATTGGACTATTATTTGTTCATTTAGACACAAAATAAATCTATCATTTAAGATAGATTTATTTTTTATCAATTTTAGAATAACTATAAATGGTAAATATATTACTAACCGCATCTACAATCAATATAGCTCCAATAATCTGAACACTAACTGATAAAGCTTCAAATGGGTTAAACACTAAAAGTAATCCACACCCAAGTAAAATAAATGCCACGATTAACATTTGCCACCAATTTTGATACTCAAATTTCTTCAAGTCAAAAGACATTGATAATTTACTGACAGAATCTACTAATAAGAAAATTCCCATTACAAGTGGTAAAAATGAAGCAAATGCCTCTGGATTTAACAAAACATACACTCCAAAAGCTCCAAAAATAATTGACATCACTAAACTAAAGCTAGAAAAAGCAGTTTTTATTTCTGTTTTCATATACATAACAACACCAGATACTCCGACAAACAAAAACATAATTCCTACTAAATAACAAACAGAAGTTATAACTAGGCCTGGAAAAAACAACATGATAATTCCAAATAATAAATAAAGAACAGATGTTGCAATCAAAGTATTTCTAATTTTTTCAAACATATATTCAACGCTCCTTTTATATTAATGATAATATTTTTTAAAAATAAAGTCAATTAAAAAGTAGCATTTCAGCTACTTTTCAACAACTCTGATTTTAACTCGTTTTGTTTTAGACAAATATTGTACCCTTGAATCAGTTCCTTCAACTTTTACTTCAACTTCATATTCTCCAGGTTCATAACCCTCCAAGTCAATGTAGGCTGTAATATTTTCGGCAGTAAGATTATTAAGTACCGATTCAACACCTTTGACATTAACCGTAACCTGAATATCTTCTTGTGATAAACCTTGAACACTATATTTATCACTTAAGTTACGTACATCAATATTGACGTTTGAAATATCTTTATCAGTCGATGTGCCTAAAGTTATATTAGCAGTCACATTATTTATACTCATTGATCTAACTCCTCGAGGTTTTGTTAAATCCAATTTATATTCTCTATCTTCTTTAAGTCCGTCAACATCAACCTCAACAGGAACATATTCTAACTCATCAAGTACACTTTGTTCAGCATAAACAGTTACATTATTATCACTAAGTGTAATCGAACTAATAGCTTGACCAAATGTTACATCACCCTTCGGAATAACTCTAATTGGTACAGTTTTACTAGGCGATGACAAATCAACCGTAACCTCAACTTTAGAAGGAACAATTTCTACATCCAAACTATTACCATTAGAATCATAAGCTTTTAGTGGAACATCTTTAAGAGTTACTGTTCCAACCTCTTGATTATTTAAACTAGATACATCAACCAAAGCTTTTACTGTTGCTACTTTTGTTAAACTATTAATAGCGTTTTCGTCTTCAGCACCTTTAATAACAACGTTATCAACCTCTGGGGTAACATTATCGACAATTAATTTTGGGTCTAAACTATCTTGATTAAGCAAATCAGTCGTCAATGTCTTAGATTCTGACACTTTAGGATAAATATTAACCGTAGCTACAGACGGATTAACACTATACTCAACTGAATCATTTGGTCTCATATATTCTATATCAACCTTATGTGTACCAGGTTTTAAACCAGTTAAATCAACTGTAACTTTAGAGGCAGTAGATTGTTTTGCAATAAACAAATCACTTCTACTTCCCATAAGTGTAATATCCACTTTATCAGGTAATCCTTCTACCACATAAGCTTCTTCATTATATACCGCTTCAACAGTTTGATCCTTTAAAACTTCGGCACTTGTATCATTAAATGATATTTTTTTCTGATCAAAAAGAATGAACACTACCAAAGCTAGAAATAAAGAGACAAAAAGTAATGTATTACTTCTAGAAAGAAATGTTTCAAGTGATCTATTAGAACCGCCTATTTTCTTGCCGATTTTCATAAAAGTCTTAGTTATAGGAACAACTATTTTTTTATCAATAAATCGTACAAATCTTTTAATAATTCCAGGTTTCTTATTCATTTATTCCACCTTCTTTCGCTCCATCTAAAATTTTATGAGATGGCGCTAAAGCCTCTAATAAACGAATTCTTACTTCGTCTAAAGAAAGATTATAAATAAGCTCACCATTCATAGCAATAGAAATTCTACTAGTTTCCTCTGATACCACAATAGCAATACAATCCGTTCGTTCAGCAATTCCTAAAGCAGCTCTATGACGTGTACCAAGTCTCTTACTAATAGCCATACTATCACTAGTTGGAAATACCGCACCTGCACAAATAATCTTATCCCCTCTAATAATCACACCACCATCGTGAAGTGGATTGTTTGTAAAGAAAATCGAAGATAAAAGTGGTCCAGATATATCTGCATAAATTTTTTGGGCTTTTTCCACATAACTAGCCAAACTATTTTCTCTCTCGATAACAATCAATGCTCCAATTCTCATTTTGCGCATATAATCAATAGAACTAGTAATTTCACCGATAGACTTTTCTAATTCACTAAGTGAAAGTGTTCTATGTCTTCCAAGTAATTGTGCTCGTCCAAGTTGCTCCAAAGCATCTCTGATTTCTGGTTGAAAAATAATAATTAATGCAAGTGGTGCCCATTCAATAACATAATCAATCAAATAATCAATCGTTACTAAATCCAAAGCATCAGCTACAAATTTTGTAATTACAATGATTAAAATACCCTTAAAAAGCATTATCATTTTCACATTTTTTCTCAGACTTTTTAAAATTAAATAAAATAATCCCCAGACTAATAATACATCAAGTATTTTTCTAGCCAGTTCGATTAAAGATTCTATTGTCATGAAATAACCTCCATCTAACTTAGTTAATTATATCACACTTAAGTCATTGATAAAACCCTTTATTTTTTGAAAATTTTGTTAAAAAGTCAATTTGACCGCATAAAAAAAGATGAAACTCATCTTTTTATAAATTCCAAATATCGTTATTTTTTTCATCGGTTTCTGAAACGTTTAAACTCTCAACAGGTGCATCCTGAACTGGTTGAGTTGGTTTAACTTCTTCAGAGACTGAAGTCGTATCTGTAGCAACTGGTTCAACAACATTAGTTGAAGCATCTACATGTGATTCTACATTTAATCCAGCAGGTTCAGATGAAACCGGTTCTACTGGAGTAACCACAGAAGAAGGTTCAACTGTATTTGTCACATCAGAAACAGTTTCTACTGGTGTAACAGTTTCAGCATTATTTTGACTATTAAATACATCATTATTTACATTTAAAGTATCACTGATAGTATCTACTTTAACTTCTTCAAGCGGTTTATCTACTTTTGGCATAGACATCCAATCATTATTGTTTGCTTCATTAACAGTTGGTGCGGTTGGTTGAGATTCTACAGCTTCTTCTATTGGTTTGGTATCTTTTTTTTCTTCTTTGTTATCTTTCTTTGTTTTTTTCATACTTTCAGTTAAATAACCAATTAAGGCTAAAACAAAAACAATCGAAGCTAAAACAACCCAAAATACCCAGTTTGATAATATCTCCATAAACTTGCTCCTTCCTATTCTAAAGACATAATATCATTTTTTTTAATATATTTCAAGAGTATTTTTCTAAATAATCTACTCCTTTAAACGGTTCATCAAAAAACAAATCATTATAGTTTTGTTGTCTTAAAACTTCATATACCATAATAGCTACTGTATTTGATAAATTTAAAGCTCTGACTTTATCGGTCATTGGTATTCTAAGACAAGTGTCCAAATGGTCTTTCAAAATTTCTTTAGGAATTCCTGTACTTTCTTTTCCAAATACCAAATATATATTTTCAGACTTATCACTATAATCAAATGATGAATGAGGCTTATGACCATAGCGTGTTAAAAAATAAAATTTTCCATTATTTTTGCTTAGAAAATCATCCCAATTTTCATACAACACATAATCACAATCATTAATATAATTTGCCCCACTTCTTTTAACAACTTTTTGATCCAAACTAAATCCTAATGGTTTTATTAGATGTAACTTTGTATTAGTGGCTGCACAAGTTCTCATAATATTACCTGTGTTTTGTGGAATTTCTGGTTCATAAAGTACTACGTTAATCATTATTTTATCTCCCAACTATCAATAATAGATTCTAATCTTTTTATCGAATAATTATTAACATTATTTAATAATTTTGTTATCTTTCCATTAGTAAATACATACATACTCGCAGCAGAATCCGTCGTAATTTGACTTGCTAATTTTGTTGTTGCTGCATAATCATTTTTTAATGAATTATAAAATGTATCGGTATCTACACCATCTAAATTCATATACAATACTTCTTCACTTAAATCCATATTTTGAATTAAAATTTTAAACTCATCTTCAAAGTCTTTAAGTTCAATATTTTTTCCAGAAGAAACATATAATACAAATTTTTGATTTTCCAAAGTATAATTAGAAATCTCTTCTCTTTTAATTTCCCTAACAACTTGAGTCATTACTGAATTTTGAGCATAATATTCCTTTGTAGTATTATACCAACCCCTAGCGTAAAAAACGGCTATTACAGTTAGAAAAATTATTGCTGCCAACATAACATAATTTTTAATTGGTACCTCTTTTTTCATATAATTCCTCCTCTTCTCAATTAATTATATGATACTTATTACTTTAAAGGTCATTGCCAGTATCTATTTCTTCAAGTTTAACATCAGGTAAAACAATTCCACGTTCCTCACATATTCGTGAAAATTTTTCTCTAAAAGCAGCACATTCTTTTACTCTACTATCCGGATAAATACGTTTACTATCACGAATTGCTACATAAACATCTATTATATCGACAACTTCCCTATTTTCAAATAATGCGTTTGAAAATGCCCCTGACAAAACAGAAAGCGAAACATCTGGATACATGGCTGAAAGGCCATATACTCTTTTATATTCAGTAGTAGCATCAACAATTGATTCCATAAGTAATCTAGTAATAAAAGTATTATTCAGCATTTTAATACCTGTTTTATATTCAATTTTTGGAATAGTTCCAATTAAAATTTGAATTGTTGCTTCTCTATCAGGCTCTAAAACATCAATTCTATCGAAACGTCTTAAAAACGCTCTATCACGGACAATATAAGTTTCATACCCAATAGTTGTTGTCGCTCCAATTGCTTTTACATCACCACGGCCCCAAGCCGGCTTCAAAATATTAGCCAAATCCATTGGTCCATCTTCAGCACCACCTATTAATGTATGTACCTCATCTATAAAAAGTATCGTCTTAGGTGCTCTTTTTAATTCAGAAACAATTAAATTAGTAACTGATTCTGGCTTTCCATTAACTACCATTGTTCCAAGCATAGAAGAAGAATTGATTTTTAAAATATTAAATCCTTTCAATGCATTAGGAACATCTCCTCTTTGGATTTTATAAGCAATTCCTTCGACAATTGCTGTTTTACCAATACCAGGTTTACCAATAAGTAAAGCTGATTTATCAGGAGTAAGTAAAACCAAAATCGTCTTTTTTATTTCCTCTTCACGAGCAATAGCAGGATTTGTTACATATTTTTTTGCCGTTAAATTTTCACAGTAATTTGTAATAATTGGAAATTCATTTGGGTCTAAGACATTTATATTTTCCACATTTTGTGCAACATTCATATTTGAAACATTGGCCTGCGAAATATTCATAGCCTCAGAATTATTTATACTATTTACATTACTTTGTGTATTATCAAAAACACTATTTTCATTCATATTATCATTCCTTTATATATCCATTTTCTTTAAACTTTTCCACTATTCTACTATTTTTAGCATTACCTTCTATCCTATTATGAGAATCTTCCTCTTCACCATCTTTAATAAAAACAGTCGTTGGTGTTCCCTTTATCGGAAATTTACTCACTAATTTAGATTCTTCAGTATCAGATAGTTTAGCCATATCAATATATTTAACATCTACTCCATACTTCTCAATAACATTATTTAAAGTGATTTTATAATTTGCACAAGCACTACAGGTATTAGAACCAATAAACAAAATAAAGTCCTGTTTTTCTTCTATCATTTTATCTAATTCATCATAACTAATTTCATCATATGTTGTGCTACCACAGCCTGTTAATAGAAACACAGCTACGATTAATACTAATATTTTTTTCATTGTACCACCATCATAATTATATAACAAAATAAGTTAAAAAAAAAGCGAAATAAAAAACAAAGCTTCAAAACTTTATTTTTTATACACAATGAGTTGGTCATTTGTCAAATAAATTGTTTCATTTTGTCTAGCAAGATCATTTGCACTCACCTTTAATTTTTTTGTCACTTCATTCAAAGTATCATCGTTTTCAGTAATATAAAATAACACATCTCTTCTTGGCAGCATAATTTTTTGATCGGGATAAATTGTATCCGTTTCATTCAAACCATTTAATCTCAAAAGTTGGCTAGGACTAATATTATGTTCCCTAGCTATCCCATAAATACTATCCCCTTTTTTTACTACATACTCAATAAAATAAGGATTCTCCATCTGATGTCTTGGCACTACAATATAGTCACCAGGATTTAAAATACTGCCCACCATTATACCATTTAAACTAGATAAATTATTAACCGAAATACCAAACTTACTAGCTACACTAGCTAAAGTATCACCATTTTGTACCTGATATATTGTATACATAATCTCACCCCACAATATTATATGTTTTTCCTATAAAAATGCATCAAAAAAGGTTCTATTCATTAGAACCAATGTCGTCAATTTAATATAAGTTGACAACGAAAAATATCAAGTATGTAGATGTACTTGATATTTTTTTGCTGT
>CALVIJ010000038.1 GCA_944329505.1 uncultured Bacilli bacterium
ATTCGAACCCCCGCGCCGTTTCCGACCTCCCGGTTTTCAAGACCGGTCCCTTCAACCAGACTTGGGTATTTCTCCATGTGGTGCCTGAGGCCGGACTTGAACCGGCACGGGATTTGACTCCCGCAGGATTTTAAGTCCTGTGCGTCTACCTATTTCGCCACTCAGGCGTTTAAAAGTCTAAATAGACTTAAATAACTAAAATGGTGGCCTGTCCGGGATTCGAACCCGGGACCCTTTGATTAAAAGTCAAATGCTCTACCGACTGAGCTAACAGACCATGTGGTTGCCTCGGCTAGATTCGAACTAGCGAATGCCACAGTCAAAGTGTGGTGCCTTACCGCTTGGCTACGAGGCAATAAAAGTGGTGGAGAGAGATGGATTCGAACCATCGAACCCGAAGGAACAGATTTACAGTCTGCCGCGTTTAACCACTTCGCTACCTCTCCGAGTAACATTTAACAATTTATTATTTTCAAGATTGGTTGCCTCGGCTGGATTCGAACTAGCGAATGTCGCATTCAGAGTGCGATGCCTTACCACTTGGCTACGAGGCAATATAAAATGGTGCCGGAAATAGGACTTGAACCCACAACCTACTGATTACAAGTCAGTTGCTCTACCAGTTGAGCTATTCCGGCAAAAAAATGGTGGGCGCTATAGGACTCGAACCTATGACCCCCTGCTTGTAAGGCAGGTGCTCTAACCAACTGAGCTAAGCGCCCGTTTCACTCCCTAGACAACTATGATTATATTATTTATCTGATTATTTGTCAATAGTATTTATTTCATTTTTTTGTTTTTTTAGTTGATTGTCAATCCATATAGGCAATTTTTTGCTTAAAGTCGTGAAACCATGAGGTGTTTCTATGATTTTTCGTCGTCTTGGTTTCCCATTTATTTTATAGTTAATGTTCTTGATACTTAACTTTAAATGGGCCTCTTCATCGTCAACATCTAGTATTTCGACATATATATGATCTCCTACGTTGACAAAGTCATGAATGTCTTTAACAAAACTCTTAGATACTTCAGATATATGAATTAAACCTGTATAATATTCGTCAAACGACATAAATGCACCATATGGTTCTATACAGGTAACAGTTCCCTTAACCACTTTTCCTTTCGTATATTTGGTCATAATAACACCTCTTTTAGTATTATAACACATTTTTGTTTAAAGAAAAAGTTTACCTTAATAATTATTTAGTATATAATTAATTTGGTGATGAAAATGAATTCTGAAGAAAAAATCAAAGAAGTTATAAATAAATTAAGACCATATCTAATTAGTGATGGAGGTAATATTGAATTTGTGAAATTTGAAGATGGCATTGTTTATATTAAAATGCTTGGAGCTTGTGCGGGATGTGCACTTATTGACTACACTTTAAAGGATGGAGTTGAAATGGCCATTAAGGAAGAGGTTCCTGAAGTTAAAGAGGTTGTAAATATATCATAATTACTCTAACCAATCAATTCTTGTGACTGGTAAAAACGATTTGTAATAATAATATATTTGTTTGATTATTTTTTCGAAATCACTTACTTTATCAGTGATTTTTTTTATTTCCTCGTCATTTTTTCTATCAGTAATTATTTCTTCATATAAGTCAAAATAATAAGTCGGATAAATTATTCTTGCCAAAAAGAGGAAATATTCGTAAGTACTTAACTTGGTATTATTCAAGTAGTATGTTAGATCATCATTAATATCTTCTCCGCTGAAAAAACGACTTTTTAAATATTCAGCCATGTCTCTTACTTGAAAGTCTATTGTTAAATTTAACGGATTATATAAATCATATTGCCGATCATTCATACTTATTCGTCTATGAGCATATACTAGTGGAACATTTGATTTTTCTAGGGAATTTACTAACTGAATCGCTGTTTCTCCAAGACCTATATAATAACTGAAACTTTCTCTTATTAATGGATGTTTTTGTCCAAGCATGCTTATTTGATATTCTAGGTAGTCGTTTTTTTGGGCCCAAAGTTCTCCCCAGTCTGGAGCTTTTAATCCACTATTAGCTGGTTTTGAAAAATAAATTATATCATTTATGTTTATTTTATTCTTATAATAAACTGTAATCATTAATATGTATGGTTCATTATTTATGTAAGTTAAGATTTGATTTTGAACATTTAAAATTATCGGGTGAACATAGAAATTTGAGTTTATTAGGTGTAAATGCATATTATAAATGTTTTGAATGTTTTTAGGGTCATCAAAATATTTTGTAAAAACATATTTGGTTTGATTCACGACAAAGTAATAACCTTTTTCATTTTGATGAATATTATTAGGATATAAATTATAATAGTAGTTTATTACATTTTTCATAATATTCACCTCAATTAATTTTATGAAATTAGATTTAGACAATTACTTTAAATTAATTATTTGGGTTTTTGGTGTATACGGAGTTTGGATTTTTGAATATGTTATATTGAGAATAAAGAAGGGGTGGATTATATGTGTAATAATTCTAATGATAGTTCATGCATAGCAGAAATATTAACAGTAATTAACATTTTACAATGTAATGCGCAGTGTCCTGATACTTGTTTAGACACTTGTGATCGTGGTTTTTTAGGAAATACTGTTTCTACTTTAGGACTTAACACAAGACCAGTAATGCTTTATACATGTGCTGGTAATGGCACACCATGGAGCATGCCAACTACTAAAGAAAATATTGACTGTTCATCAGTTGGTGCGACTTGCTCAAGTGTGTTTAGAGTTGAAAAAGTAGATGGCGAATGTGCGACATTCAGAGTACTTGCAGCAAACACCGATCCAACGACGTCTGGAACATTTCCTTATGTAGCAACTAACTCATTTTTTACAATGAATTTAGACTGTGTATGTGCTTTAAAATGTTTAAACGATACAACCGTCGAAGGAGTTTAAGAAAGCTTTTGCTTTCTTTTTTATTAAAAAACACTCTTGTTTAGAGTGTTAGTTAAATGCACTTTTAATTTCTTATGTTGTCTTTATTATAGCTGATAATTTCTCCACTTGTGGCGTCAATTTCATAACTATATTCTTGATTATTATAAATAAATTCAATATCATACACTTTTATGCCATCATCCAAGTCGTTTTTTGTTTCAGTGAAAGTAACTTGGTTTTCATCTAAACCAGCATTATTTAGTGCTATAACACGAGCTTCATCTAAAGTAATATCATTTTTGGCTGTATTATTTGAGTTGTTGTTTTCGGTAGTATCGTTATTAATACTAAAATTGTTATAAATAATTTTGCCTTTTTTCGCATCTATTTTGTACTCATATTTCACATTATTATAGTAAAAATCAACATCGTAAAGGTTTTCATCACTATCTAAGTCAATGCTTTCAAAGTAAATGTCATTTTTACTTAATCCGGTATCTTTTATGACAATGTCTTGAATTTCATTTGAACTTAAATATGTAGTACGTATATATATAAAAATCCCAATACCAATAACTAATAACAAACCTATAATACTAAGAATAATAATATGTGTCTTTTTCATTTTTTTCCTCCTTTAAATTAATAAATACTACGTGGACTTTTTATAATATAAATATATAGAGCCACTAAAAATTCATTACCAAAAGGTAAAACATATTTAAATGAGATTGTTCCTTTTTCTATTTGATTATAAAAATACTTTACAATTTTTCTTCTGTCGATGATATTGTCTAATTTTTTGTTTTTTAATTGCTTTGTGATTTCTTCTAATTCAACAGCCGGGGTATTAGATAAAGCTGTTAATAATCCCTTGTTATAACTTTTTATATTATAAATTGTTGACTCATCGAAATTAAATGTTTTTCCTGCAACTTCAACTAAATGGTTAAAATTGTTATATAAAATTTGATTATTTAAAATATCTTTAAAAAGGCTAGTTTGAAAAATGGTTGTTAGAATTTTACTATCGCTATCTTTGAAGATTTCCTTTAGTTTTTTTTCATAATTATCAATATACTTATTATAATTTTTAATTAAATTATATCTTCTAAAGGTAAATTTGTCTCCTTCTAATTTTCCAAAAGTTTTCATAGTATCATTAAATCCAAGTTTAATAGCTCTTCTAGCTTGAACTTTATCAAAAACTAAAAATGATCCTATTTTGTTACGTGGAGTAATGTAAGTAACATCTACTGTTTTATCTTTTATATTTTTCTTAAATCCAATAGCTCGCAAATCAACAGCAATTATTTCGGTAGCGCCTAAATCAATAGCTAAATTGATTGGAATGTTGTCATAATAACCTCCATCAATATACATTTCATCATTAATTAAATATGGCTTATAAGCAGGATAACAAGAAGCAGATGCGAGGACATAATCTTTTATTGTTTTTTTTGTTAAATCTTTTTTCTTAATTTCAGCTGGTTTGTTTTTACTAAAATTATATGTTACTAATCCATAATCAATATTTGAATTAAAAAATTTATGTGGTTTGAAATAATCATCAAATATCTTTTTCATTTTATATATATCTAAACCACCTTCATTAATAAAGCCTTTGGCATACTGCATATAGATTTTAGATAAATTTTCATCCTCTAATGGTGGAAACTCATTTTCATCATATATTGTTTTAAAATTGATATGATCCCAAAATTTCAAAGCACCTTTTAAATCTTTTTGCACTATAAATACGCCATTAATTGCACCTATTGAAGTTCCTGTTACAACGTCTATGTCTTTTTTTAGCATTTTTAATGCGGCATAAACACCTATTTCATAGGCTCCTTTTGATCCACCACCCGAAAGTACTAATCCTAATTTACTCATATTAACTCCTCCTCTTTAATTATACTACAAAGGACGGTTTTTTAACAATTTATAAGCTAGACTTTACTTAATAAATAGAGTAAAATATTATTGAAGGAGTTGTTTTATGTTTGGATTTTTTTATGATTTTATAATTTTATGTGCATTATTTTTAGTATATTCGTTTTTAGGTTGGATTATAGAAGTTGTTTTTACTTTGTTTTCTGAACATAAATTTATTAATCGTGGCTTTTTAATTGGTCCATTAGTGCCTATTTGGGGAACTGGAGCTATTTTAATTACTTTAATTTTAAAACCTCAAGACAGTTTATTTAATTTAGTTATTTCCTCTGCTTTTATTGGAACATTTTTAGAGTATGTAGTAAATTATTTGATGGAAAAAATTTTTAAAGTGAGATGGTGGGATTATTCACATCTTCCATTTAATATTAATGGGCGAGTTTGTCTAGGCTCTTCTTGTTTATTTGGGGTCGGAGGGGTTCTAGTGGTTAAAATGATAAATCCATTTCTTTTTAGAACGTTTTCAATGGTAAAGCCTTCATATTTTTGCATAATTATTATGGTTTTAATTATGTTGGTCTTGGTGGATTTCTGTGTTTCTTTTAATATTATTCATAAGCTTAAAGTTTCGGCTGATTTAGTACGTAAGGATTATACCGAAGAAATTTCAAAAAAAGTGAAAGAGACTTTAATGAGTAAATCCATTGGTTTCAGAAGACTATTAAAGGCTTTTCCAAATATTAAATTTTCTTTTAAAGGAAAAAGGTAGGATTAATTTCCTACCTTTTATATACCCCAAATGATAAATCAGGATTGAATTCTAATTCAGTATTTTTAATGACTTTTCTATTACCAAAATTATTGTAGTAATTAAAAGTATTGCCATTTATATAATAGATTGTATCATCTAGATAAATAACACTATCTAAATCGGTCGTTTGAAATAAATATGTTTTTATTTTTTTATTTTGTATGTCAGCCCTATATACATTATAGTGGTTGTTTTGCTTTTCATATATATAATAGTATTTACCTACTTTATCGACTTTGGCATAACCTTTGATATCGTCTGTATAATAATTATTAAATTTTATTTCATTTAAAGCTTCACTTAAGCTCATATCTTCCCATTTACCATTATATGTTTGAAGATGATTTTTATCGTGAAATTCTTCGACGCTTTCATTTTCAATACTAATTTTATATTGTTTGCTGGCATCTTTATCAAATAAATATATGTCAGAACCAATGGCACCTTCAATATATGAATCAAATGAAATATCATCATAACTTCTAATATCTGTCTTATTGCCATTAATTATATTTATAACATGGAAGTTTTTAAAAGTATATTCATCAGTATAATCGGCGACAATATAATATCTGTCCGTAAAGAAGCTAATTGGCTTTGTATAAACATCATCTTCAAATATTTTGACGTTATTTTCAGTAGCTCCAAACAAATTTAATCCTTTATATGTCTCCATAGCAATATAATGGTTTTCTAGAAAATTATCTTTATATATGCTTTGAGTATTTGAAATTTTGACTTCGGAAGCGTCATCATTATAGTTATTTATATCATATCCATATTTTTTTAATTCTTTTAGAAAACTGCTGATTTTATCTTTATCTAAATCATGGGCATATATAATATTGTTGTCATTTAAGCACATAGCATCAGTTAATATTTGATTATTTTTAAAAATCGGTAAAATGCATTGATAATCATCAATGTTTTTATATTCAATTTCATCAATAACTTTTTCAGCTTTATTATAATTGTGATTTATTTGAAAATTGATTTTAAAATTTTCGTGTTCTAATTCAAAATAATAGTTATTGTTGTCTTTGGTTTTTAATTCTTCTGTTACTTTAAAATTTCCTACATTATAATTTACTGTGTGCCCCGTATCAAAGAGAAAAAATATAAATTTTAGGGCTAAAAAAGCAACCGTAAAGATTATTAATGTTTTAAAAAGATACTTCATAAAGCTTCCTCCTAATAATCATTATAAATCATTGATATTAGTTTGTCCACAATAAAACGGAGGTTTATTTTTCTCCGTTTTCTGAAATATCTTTTAATTCTTCTTTTAATTTGTTGTGTTCTTCATGAGTTAATTCACTTTCATATTGTCTCTTTTCTTGCATCATATATTTTGATAAAACGGTTTCTATTTCTCTTAAAGCCGTTTTAGATATAAAAGTTAAATTAACAGTTTCCTTTACGGTATCGATGATAACTTTTCCCCAGAAAAGTCCCATTTTTAAAGTTAAATCGTTAAACATATCTGGAGTAATTGTATAGTAGAAATAACCAAAGATCACTCTCTTTTGAGCAAGTAAAATTCTTTTATCTGTTACTACAATTGCATAAGTAGAAGTAATATTAAAAACACTAGGTAATTTTTGAGCGGCAAAAGCATATAACACTTCTTCATCATCATTAATGTGCTCGGCAGCAACTTTACTATGAGCCTTTAATCTCCAAGCAATTGTTGTTGGATATCTTTTTTTGAATTCTTTAATTTTTTTATAAATTATATCTGTCATATCATTACCTCTTTTCAGTTTTTACAATACTTTCTATTTTAATTTTTTCAAAGCGATATTTTTGTTCTACTTTAGGATATTTCTCATGATCTACTTCACTTAAAAACATATCTAGTGGTCTTATCCAAAGTTCATTATCACCATAAAGAGCTCTATAAATAACATATTGTTCTTCGGTTTCTGAAGATTTGGCGATATCAAGTACAAGATAGTAATCACCTTTAAAGTGTTTGTAGATTGTGTTTTTTTCTATCTCTCTCATTATTACACATCCTTAATTCGATTTTATTATACAATAAATACGTAGTTTTAGCAAACAAAAAAAGTGCCTATACAATAAAATGGCACTTCTTTACTAATGTCTTATTACATAAACTTGTGTTATTGAATTTCACGTGAATAGATTTAATATTTATTAACTTTGTGAATTTTCCTATATTATTTATAACATAAGAATTTAGGCATTTTTTTCACAACAGTTTTTGTATTTTTTTCCACTTCCGCATGTTCAAGAAATCCAAGTATTTATAGTATTTGTATTATTTACGTAATTACTAGTATTTCAAGACTTTGTGGGGCACTAGTAATAAAAATATTTGGAGTATTTATAGTACTATGAGTACTATGTATGTTTTGTAACTTGGAAACAAATTGGAAACAT
>CALVIJ010000039.1 GCA_944329505.1 uncultured Bacilli bacterium
GATTAAAATCATTTGATGAATTAAGCTGAATGTTTTAGAAAAAGCATATTTTAAAGATGCGAAGAATCCTGTTTCAACCTCATCTGTAATAGCAAAGCCATATCGATAAATTTCTTCACCATTTTCTTTTACTTTTTTAGGTGTTAATTCAACTTCTATATTTTTTCCATCACGTTCAACTTCTAAGGTTATATCTTCTCCTGTATTTACTTGGAGCTGTAGAGCTAAAGTGTCATATGTACTGGCATCTTTACCATTTAATTTTAAAATTCTATCACCTGTTTGAAGTCCAGATGTGTATGCTGGATAATCTTTACTAATTTCTCCAACGATTGCTTTATTTTGAGGTGCTCCTGTAAATAAAGCGATGATGAAATATAGAAAAATAGCTAATAAGAAGTTATTCATAATACCAGCAATAACTGTCATAAATTTTTGTCCAAATGTTTTAGCACTGAATTTTTTATCTTTTGGTACTTCTGGATCATCTTCGATTTCTTCACCAGCCATTTGAACAAAACCACCAATAGGAATTAATCTTATAGAATATTCTGTTTCATCGTTTTTTCTGGTCCACTTGAAGATTCTTGGACCCATTCCGATAGAAAATTCATAGACGTAAATTCCGGCTTTTTTAGCGAATATGAAATGACCAAATTCATGGATTAAAATGATTACCCCTAAAATTAGTATAAAATATATTAATGTCATATAATCTCCCCTTTTATAAGATTGTTATAAAAAACATAAAGCCTAATAAAACAAATATAATACTGTCTAGTCTATCTAGGATTCCACCATGACCAGGTATTAAATTAGAAAAATCTTTTTTCCCAAAATAACGTTTAATTGCTGAAAAGACTAAGTCACCATATTGTCCAACTAATGATAAGAAAGTACATATGGCTAGAATTTCTATTTTTGAGAAAGTAGGATCAATTACAGTATGATGGAACATTGCTCCCACAAACACACCCATAATAGTTCCACCGATCATGCCTTCGACGGTTTTTTTAGGGGATATTTCTTCTAGTAATTTATGTTTACCAATAAGCATTCCTGTGATATAGGCAAATATATCAGTAACCATTGGTATTAAAAGTAAGAATATTAGTAAGTTTAGATTTATTGAACGAACTAAAATTAATAGAGACATAGAAATACCTAAAAATAGTAAACTACCAATTAGGAAAAAAGCATCATTTATACTATATTTTGAGCGTTCATGATAAAATACAGTAGGTATTAAGAAAGCCATAAATAAAGCAGATAATATTCTATAATCTAAAGTAAAGACGTTTGATATATCTTTTGAATTAGTCATAATTATTATAGTTATAAAAATATATGCAATTAATTGAATAAAAATTGGTAATTGTTTTTTAGTAGATTTGGTATCTAAAAACTCTTTCAAAGCAATAATTGAAATAATATAGACACCTATATTAAATGCTGTTCCTCCAATAGCAATCAAAGGAATTATGATAGCTAGAGCGACAATCGCACTAATTATTCTTGTTTTCATAATCAATACCTCCAAATCTACGATCTCGTTTTGTATATTCTAAAATGGCTTTATCAAATTCGTTTTCATTAAAATCTGGAAAATAAATTTTTGGAAAATAGAACTCAGCATATGAATTTTGCCAAAGCATAAAGTTACTTAGTCGTTGCTCACCTGATGTTCTAATCATTAAATCAACAGGTGGCAAGTCTTGATACAAATATTTACTATATGTGTCTTCATCCAATTTATCAAGATCTAAATTCCCTGCTTGAACATCTTTAACTATTTTTTTAGTGGCATCAATTATCTCAGCATGCCCACCATAATTAAAACAAATATTGAAAACTCTATCTTGATATATGCTTGTTTCTTCTTCTATTTTTTTCATAGATTTAATAACCTTATCTGATAGGTTTTCTTGTCTGCCTGAAAAAACAGCTTTTATTTTTTCTTCATGACAAAATTCTAATATTTCTTTTAATTTTCCTACTAATAAATTCATTAAGAAGTCTACTTCTTTTTTACTTCTTTTAAAATTTTCCGTAGAAAATAAATAAGCACTTAAATATTTGATGTTTTTTGAAAATATATAGGCGCTCAATCTTTTGACATTTAAAAAGCCTTCATTATGTCCCTCGCTTCTAGTCATTCCTCTTTCGGTTGCCCATCTTCCATTACCATCGACAATTATAGCAACATGGTTTGGAACTTTTAAATTTGAATAATCCATTTTACTACCTCACTATCCATTATTAATTATAATATATTTTTGCCTTTAAAACAATGAAATTAATAATTTTTAAGGAGGTTTACAAAAACATCACAAAAAAATAATTTTGTTATATATGAAATTTTAGTTCAAAAAAAAGTATCACATGGATACTTATTTCATTTGTTTTGCTACTTCTTCAGCAAAGTTTTCTTCTCTTTTTTCCATTCCTTCGCCTACTTCATAACGATACATAGCTGTAATTTTTCCGCCATTATTTTTAGCAAATGTTTTTACATTAATATCGCCATCTTTAACGAATGGTTGTTCTTCTAAACAAATTTCTTTATAGAATTTATTGATTCTTCCTTGAACCATTTTTTCAGCGATTTCAGCAGGTTTACCCTCATTCATAGCTTGTTCTTTTAAGACTGTTTTTTCTTTTTCTAATACGTCTGCTGGTACATCTTCTATACTTACATAAGTTGGTCTCATAGCTGCTGCATGCATAGCGATATCTTTAGCAACTGTACTATCTGTTCCATCTGTTACGATTAAAACAGCAATTTTTCCACCCATGTGGATGTATTCACCAAAGCTTTCGTTGTCGTTTTTAGTTACTTTAGCAAATCTTCTTAATGATAATTTTTCACCAATTTTAGCTGTTTTAGCAACGATGAAGTCATTGATAGTTCCTTCTTCATATGGTAAATTTAAAACTTCTTCTAAGGTTTTAGCATCACTTTTAATAATTGTTTTTAAAGTTTCGCTTACTAATTCTTGGAATTCAGCATTTTTAGCAACAAAATCTGTTTCAGAGTTCATCTCTAAAATAACTGCGTCATTTCCTTCTGTTAAAATAGCAGAAACACCTTCAGCGGCAATTCTATCAGCTTTTTTAGCAGCTTTAGATATACCTTTTTCTCTTAGCCAGTCAACGGCTTCATCGATATTACCGTTTGTAGCTTCTAGAGCTTTTTTACAATCTAACATTCCAGCTCCAGTTTTCTCTCTTAGTTCTTTTACTAAACTTGCACTAATCATATTTTTTTCCTCCCTTTTTTATTAAAAAAGATGACACAGGGTCATCTTAATTTACTATTTTAAAGCTTCGATTAATTCAGCTTTTTTCATTGTAGAATATCCTTTAACTTCTTTAGCTTTAGCTAATTCACGAAGTTCAGCTACAGTTTTAGATGTTAAATCTTCTTTTTCGGCTTTTTTAGGTTCAGATTTAACTTCTTTTACTTCTTCTTTTTTAGCTTCTTCTTTTGGAGTTTTTTCTACTTTTTCAGATGACTTACTTAAATTTCTTTTATCAGATTTACGTTCAAATCTTGGTTTTCTATCTTCTTTACGTTTAACTGTTTCTAAGGCTTTTTTCATGATGTCTTCGCCTTTTTCATCTTTACGGTTATCGCTTGTGTAATCAACTATTTTACCACCATTAGCTTCAACGATAGCGTTATTCATAACACCAACGATTAATTTAACAGCTCTGATAGCATCGTCGTTACCAGGAATGACATAATCAACCATATCTGGATCACAGTTAGTATCAACAATACCAAATACTGGGATATTTAATTTACGTGCTTCTCTAATAGCGATTTCTTCTTTAGATGGATCAACGATGAACATTGCTTGTGGTAATTTGTACATATCTCTAATACCACTTAATAATTTATTTAATTTTGCATATTCTTTTTTGATGTGAACTACTTCTTTTTTAGGAAGTAAATCGAATGTTCCATCTTTTTCCATTTTTTCGATTTGTTCTAATCTTTTAACTCTTCTTCTAATTGTTTTGAAGTTAGTTAAAGTTCCACCTAACCATCTTTCGTTAACGTAAAATGAATCAGATCTTAATGCTTCTTCTTTAACGGCTTCTGATGCTTGTTTTCTAGTTCCAACAAATAGAACTTTACCACCATTAGCAGCGATTTCTTTTAAAGCAGCATAAGCTTCCTCGATTTTTTTTGCTGTTTTTTGTAAATCGATAATGTAAATATCATCTCTAGCTGTAAAGATGTACTCTTTCATTTTAGGATTCCATCTTTTAGTTTGATGTCCAAAGTGAACACCAGCTTCTAATAAATAACTCATTGACACAACGGCCATAATTCATTCCTCCTTTTGTTATTATCCTCTGAATATTTTAACAAGTGCACCACCATAAAGGCACTAGGCACACAAATCCATATTCATGTGATTTAAAAAAGCCAATAATATTATAGCATAATTATATGTTTTTTCAACTGATTTTAGGCTTTAATTTTATTTTTTTTGGTATTTTAATTGTTTAATTTGTAATTTAATACAAAAATACTAAACTTTATGATTTTAATACATAAAATAGTAAAGAAAGGAGAGCGAATATGGGCAAAAACTGTAATAATAAAATAGAACAAATCCTAGAAGAAGGCAGACGCTGCCAATCATTAATCGGAAATGTTGGACCAACCGGACCAACTGGGCCTACTGGGCCTGCTACAATAGTGGTTGGAACAACGACAACCGGCGTACCTGGAAGTCAAGCTACAGTAACTAATACTGGAACTAACCAAAACGCTGTATTAACATTCAGCATTCCAGCGGGTGCTACTGGAGCTACTGGTCCAACCGGTCCTGCCGGGCCTACAGGACCAACTGGTGCGACTGGAGCAACCGGTGCAACAGGAGCGACTGGAGCAACTCCTAATATTACAATAGGAACAGTAACTACTGGTGCACCTGGAAGTCCAGCTAGTGCTAGTATAACTGGAACTACACCAAATTTATTTTTAAATTTAACAATTCCTTCTGGTGCTACCGGTCCTACGGGAGCAGCTAGTACTGTGGCTGGACCTACTGGACCTACAGGAGTTACTGGGGCAACTGGACCTACTGGACCTACAGGAGTTACTGGGGCAACTGGACCTACTGGACCTGCTGGAGCTACTGGGGCAACTGGACCTGCTGGAGCTACTGGGGCAACTGGACCTGCTGGAGCTACTGGGGCAACTGGACCTACTGGACCTGCTGGAGCTACTGGGGCAACTGGACCTACTGGACCTGCTGGAGCTACTGGGGCAACTGGACCTACTGGACCTACTGGACCAACCGGACCGACTGGCCCTACTGGACCATAATGATAAAAGTAGACGCAAAGTCTACTTTTTTTCAATTCTTTCTTTCACTATTTTACTTACTAATCCCATATCGGCTTTACCTTTAACTTGTGGAGTTAATTCTTTCATAACTTTACCCATATCTTTTGAAGATGTTGGTTTTACTTCATCAAATATTTTATCAATTATTTCGTTTAATTCTTCTTCAGTTAATTGTTTAGGTAAGTATGCAGATAAAATATCGATTTCAGCTTGAGTTTTTTCTATTAAGTCGTCTCTTCCACCTTTTTTAAATTCATTAATCGAATCTTTTCGGGTTTTAATTTCTTTAGTGATAACATCGATCACTTCTTCATCAGATAGTTCGTGTTTTTTATTTAATTCACTCATTTGAATGGCACCTTTAACCATTCTTATAACTGCTAATCTTTCTTTATCTTGATTTTTCATAGCTGTTTTTAAATCTTCTAAAATTTGATTTCGCATAATTTTCCTCCTTTTAGAAAAAAGCCATATATATGGCCTTCTTAATATCCGCGATTTTCACGGCGGTTACGACGACGAGTGTTCTTGATGCCTTCTTTTTTAGCATTTCTTCTTCTAACTCCCGGTTTTAAGTAACCGTCTTGTTTTTCTCTTAATTGTGCTAGGGAGCCATCTTTACTATTGGCAGCTTTTAGGTTTCTAAGTGCACCATCAACATTGCCATTTCTAACAACTACTTTTGTCATAAAAATCCCTCCCTTCTTGGCTAAGGATATTATAACACGCTAATTGTTTGTTTTCAAGCAAAATATAAAATTAAATAAGAAAAAGTAAGCTAATGCTTACTATATTTTGCAAGTGGTGCCAGATGTTATTCGTCTAATTGATGATCCTAAACTTTTTCCTAATTCGATTAATAAACTTAATCCTTTAACGATGGCATTTAAGAATGTGGCGGTTATACTACCACCGTTAATTGATTTTAATTCATTATCTTTTAAAATCATTTGTTACATTCTAACGGATTTATAAAGCCTTCAACAGCACTTATTATAAAAGTGATTAAACCGGCTAAAACACCCCAAATTCCATAACCTCCGCCACTTACTTGCATAAGTTCTTGTGTATTTAAATTCATAAATCCCCTTTCTAGTTATTACGTTTTGTATCCAAGACAACTTTACCATTTTGAATTTTAACATATTTTTCAAACAGATCTAAATTATCTAATCTATGAGAAATATAGATTATTGTTTTATCAGAATATTTTTTTAAGATGCTTTTTAAAATTCTCCTTTCCATGTCAACGCTTACTTGATTTAAACCTTCATCAATTATCAAAATTTGAAAATTGTTTAAAGCTCGCGCTAGAACAATACGTTGTTTTTGGCCACCCGACAAATTAAAGCCATCTTCTTCAATTAATTGATAGTAATTTCCTTTAGCAAACTCATCTATTTCACATATTTTAGCACTGTATATATTTTTCTTTTTCAAACTTAGATTATCGTCTAGTGTTCCAGTAAATAATATTTCTTTTTGAGAGACATACAAAATGTTACTAAAATTATGTTTACTTATTTCATAATTGCCAATTTTAACACTACCTTCATAATCTTTATAATATCCTTTAATTATTTTAAACAGGGTTGATTTTCCGCTGCCACTATCCCCAGTTACCATAACTTTACTGGCTTTAGGTATTATAAGATTAATATTTTTTAATGTATAATTTATTTTATCAAATGTATAGCTTAAATGTTTGATGACAATATCGCCGTCTGTTTTTATAAATTGTTTGTTTTCTGATTTTTTATTAGTAAGTTCGACTATATTACTCAATGCTACTTTTAATTCACTTGCCTGATAATCACAATTTAGAATATTTTTGATTGAAGAAATTAATAAATTAGACAAAATATATAGAATAATAAAGTAAGTTAAATTATTATGATAATATTTTACAATTGTCAATATAATTAGAAATATAATGAAAATTTCGAAAACCACTTTAACAAAATCTTGTGTTTGTTCATATATAGATAGTTTTTGATTACAGCTGATGAATTTATGATATTTATTTTTAAATCTATTATATATTTTAGGAGTGATATTTAAATTTTTTATGGTTTCAAATCCCATAATACTTTCTACTATGTATGAAGTGTTTAAAGCTTTATTTCTAGTCGTTTCTGATATCCACACTCTTTGCTTTGGTCGATAGAAAAATGTAATTAATGTAAGCATTAATATACCTGTTAGGGTAATTATTAAAATGGGAATATTTATACTAAAAATAATTATAATTAAAATGATGATTAAAGGAATTTCGATAAATACAATATTGATAAATTGATTTATAGCGTTTCTAATTATATATATATCATTAAAATAACTTGTAATTTCTCCAGTTGTCTTTCGGCGGTAATAACGATAAGGAAGGTTCAAAATATTTTTAAAAATATCCAGTGAAAGTTGTCGGTCAAG
>CALVIJ010000040.1 GCA_944329505.1 uncultured Bacilli bacterium
ATACCTTTTGCATACATAGATAATACTTTTTTATCAATATCAGAAATATCTTTTGTTCTTTTAGGAACTATTTGTGGTTCAAATGAACCATCTCTATCTCTAGGAACATCTATTGTCATTTCACCCATACTCGTTTTAACATTTTTAGAAATATAACCATTTCTTCTATTTTGAGTTTGTTTTTCACCTTTATTATTATTTTTATATCCTAAGTGACTATTCATTTCTCCTTGTAACATAGCTTCAAACATAGGCCCAAAAATATCTTTTAATGCATCTTGGACATCTTTAGCTGTTTCTGGTTGATATGCATCTATAATTGCTTTTACTAATTCATTTTTACTTTTATTTTTATTTCTCATATTTTTACCTCTTTCTTATATTTTATCATACTTAAAAAGTATGTAAGTTTTTTACTTACACACTTTATTTTACACTCTCGAAGATTTCAAATAACTGAAATCTTCTTATTTTTTACACAAAGTTTTACCTTTTTCAAATAATTTTTCTGGATATACACCAGCTTTAATATATTCATTAATAGCCTCTACTAATTCTTCCTTATCTTCTCTATAAGTAACACCATGCCATTTAGAATTAGTTCCTTTCACCTTAAATGAAATATTACCTTTTGTAATTTCACTATTAATGATATCAGGTACTAAATATTCACTATCAGGTTTATTGATATTCTCATCTAAAAATTTAGAAAAATTATCCACAATAATATCTTTTATTTCAGAAGTAAAACCAAATAAATTAACCGTTACTAAAGTATCTAAAGAAGTTTTAAACGGTTCACTTCCATCTAAAGGTTTAGCTATAACATAACCATCATGAGCTTCTATTTTACTTTCTCTAATCCCCTCTAAATTACCATTTTCTTCTATAGCAATACCTCTTTTAACACTTCCATTTTTAGATAAAGTATTACCAACTTCATAACATAAGGCTAATCCCTCACTTGGGTTAGTATTATTTTTAACATAATCAAATAATACTCTATACGAATCAGAACCATAAAAATCATCCGCATTTATAACGGCAAAAGATCCATTAATCGCATCTCTTGCACTATAAATAGCCGCTCCTGTACCCCAAGGTTTAACTCTCTCCTCAGGTGTTTGATATCCTAATGGTAAATCATTTAACTCTTGAAATACATATCGAGTATTAACCTTATCTTCAACCCTTTTACCAATAGTTTCTCTAAACGCCTCATAAAAATCTTGTCTAATAATAAATACTACCTTATTAAAACCAGCCTTAATAGCATCATAAACTGAATAGTCGATTATAAATTCGCCGTTAGGTCCAACAGGCTCTAACTGCTTTAAACCACCAAATCTACTTCCCATGCCAGCCGCCATTACTACTAAAGTATAATCCAATTTAAAACCTCCTATTGATTGTTTTTATTAAGTGCATTATAAGTAAGTGCAAAAACTGCAATACCAATTAATACAAATGCAAGCCACATAAATGGATTATTGTGATTATCCTCAATCCATCCTTTGAATGGCTCAATAAACTCATTAATTGAATCGATAATTGATAAAATCATTATAAATCACCTATACCTTTCTTATACTTTTATGACCTTTCATTATCTTCTTTATTCCATACGAATGACTAAAAGCAATTGATAACACAGAACCTAGTGCGACAACCACACCTTCACCATAAATATCGTGAATAACATGGTCTCCAACACTATACTCCGCATCCCTATCTATCATATCATCTCTATTAAACTTAATCTCTTCTTTGACATCTTTATCCAAATACTCATCACTAATCTCTGAAATGAATCTACTAGGTGGGTTACTGTTCGTATTACCATAAAGCATACGCCTCTGAGCATTCACTAAAGTAAGTGTCTTCTTAGCTCTCGTAACTGCCACATAACAAAGACGTCTTTCTTCTTCAATCTCATCTGGACTATCTAAACAGTTAGAATGTGGGAATAACCCCTCTTCTAAACCAATAATAAATACATGGTCAAACTCAAGTCCTTTAGCCGAATGAATAGTCATTAAGGTTACTACATCATTATTATTTTTATGTTCCTCCATATCAGAAACTAAACTAATTTCTAATAAAAACTCTTCTAGAGAAATAACTCCATTATTCTCTTCAAAGTTCTTAGTTATAGACTTAAACTCTTCCAAGTTTTCAAGTCTAACCTCAGCCTCCAAAGTCTTAGAACTCTCAAGTTCTCTCCTCATTCCAGTCTCTACTAAAATAAGTTCAACTAACTCAGTTAAAGAAATATTTTCACTTTCTTTTTTAATTCTCTCAATTAACTTTTTAAACTCAAGTTCCTTACCACTATCGATTGCCTCATATAAAGAAACACCTTTATCCAAAGCCTTAGTAGCTAAATTTTCTATAGTCTTAGGTCCAATCTGTCTTTTAGGAACATTGATAACCCTCATTAAACTAACATCGTCATTAGAATTATAAATAAGTTTCAAATAACTAATTAAATCTTTAATTTCTTTTCTATTATAGAAGTAAAAACTACCAACCACTTTATAAGGAATATTTTCTCTAAGTAAAGCTTCTTCCATATTACGAGATTGAGCATTAGTTCTATATAAAACCGCAATATCAGATTTATCCTCACCACTAATTATTAATTTTCTGATCTCTTCCATCACATAATTAGCTTCATCTTTCTCATCATAAGCTCTGTGATATCGAATCTTTGGACCACTATCATTTTTAGTCCATAAATTCTTCTCTTTTCTCTGTTTATTATGCTTAATTATATCATTAGCAACATTTAAAATATTTCCAGTCGAACGATAATTTTCTTCAAGTGGAATAACCTTCGCATCAGGATAATCCTTTTCGAAATTAAGTATATTCCTAAAATTCGCCCCTCTAAATCCATATATCGATTGATCTAAATCACCAACCACACATATATTTTGATATTTCTTACTAAGCATCTTAATCAAAATATACTGTGCTTCATTTGTATCTTGATACTCATCAACTAAAATATACTTAAATCTATCTTGATATTTTTCCAAAACATCTGGATACTTTTTAAACAACTTAATCGGAAGTAATAATAAATCATCAAAATCCATCGAATTATTTTTAAGGACCTTTTGTTCATATTTTTTAAAAACATCTAAAACAATCTCTTCATACTCTGAATTTACAAACCTACTGTAATAATTAGAATCCATAAGCTCATTCTTCGCACTACTTATTTTATTTCTAATAGCTCTAGGATTATAAACCTTCGGATCTAAATTCATATCTTTTAAAATTTTCTTAATAATCGTTAAACTATCATCACTATCTAAAATAGTAAAATTCTTATCAAAACCTAATTTATCATAATTTTCTCTAATTAAAAGTAAACCTAAAGAATGAAATGTCGATATCTGCATCTTATAAGCATCACTACCAAGCATTTTAAATGCTCTTTCTTTCATCTCCTTAGCTGCTTTATTTGTAAAAGTTATAGCTAATATATTATAAGGGTTAATACTTTTCTCATTAACTAAATAAGCAAGTTTAGTAGTAAGTACTCTTGTTTTACCACTACCTGCACCAGCTAAAACTAGTATTGGACCATCAGGCCACTCAACCGCTTCTTTTTGTTTGTCATTTAATGTGCTTAAGTCCATTTACTATCACCAATACCATTATATCAAAAAAAATATAAAAAGTTTATTAAAAAAAGAGGAATCCTCCTATTTGACACCGTATGTTAATTTATGAAAGGAGGTGATCGTCACCAAACGATGGTAGCTCATGTATTAGAAAGTATGAACGAAGTCATAACTAATAATTATGACGTTAATCATAAAGCTATTGATATCATACCTAGTGATAGAAGTGAAACTAACATTATTGCTTTAGAAAATGGAACTGTTACAACTGCTGTTAAAAACATTAAAAAAACTAATCATAATAGCAAAGGTCTAGATACTTATGGCAATTATGTCAAAGTAAAACAAGACAATGGCAAAACAGCACTTTATGCCCATATGAAATATGGTTCTGTCAGAGTAAATAAAGGAGACTATATTGAAAAAGGTACTGTAATTGGTACCATCGGAGAAACTGGAAATGCCTATGGTAAACATTTACATTTAGAAATTCAAAACGAAAACAATATTAAAGAAAATCCTAATATTTCTTTAAACACACACACACATTCTTCTAAAAAAAATATTAATGAAAACACTGAACAAAAGAAAAGTGTAAAAAATAATACTACCTCACAAAATTCAACCCAAAATATTAATCATACAAATCCTACCACTACAAATAATCAATCTATTAATAAAACAAATAACAAAGCAGAATTTTTAAGTGCTAAAGAATACCACCATGGTTCCATCGTAGATGCTTTAAAATCAATTAACATCGATAGTTCATATAACTATCGAAAAAAACTAGCTAAAGCAAATAATATTCAAAATTATCATGGTTCATACTCTCAAAACCTCAAAATGCTAAATCTATTAAAACAAGGGAATCTAAAAAAAGCCTAAATTTTAGGCTTTTTTTCATTAATTGATTTAAAAAAACTATCCAAAGTTTGTTTAAAAGTTTTATCATTTTTATAATTAAACTCTTTACTATAAACAAGTCCATCATCAAAATCCAAATCATAAATAATATTAACTTTAGCTTTTGGAATTTGTTTTGCCAACTCATATATCAAGTGCATTTGTAAGTCACTTATTTCATCTGGTAAAAAAAGCATTCCAAGATTACTCATATTTCTACCAGAAATATTAATATATACCACATTATTTAACCACGTTAGAAAAAATATTGGTACATCTGGTTCACAATTACTAGGAATTCTTTTAAATATTGAAACATCAGGATATTTTTCCACAGCATAACTTAACAAACAATCGATATGATAATCACATTCTCCTATAGCTCCAATAAAATCCACATTGCCATCGACATCATTACTTTTATCATTTGTACCATTTATAATTACCGCTTTATAATCTTCAATATTTTTATCCATTTCTATGACCTTCTTTCTTCTTTGAATATTGTCTTTGCAAAATAAATCTCTCTGACTGATGTTTCAAATCTAATTCTTTTGAAATAGGAAGTTCTTTACCAATAACCATACCATCGTTTAACAATAGATCATAAATAATAGTTACATCAAAGTCAGACACTTCATCGAGAAATCTACTCAATTTTTCTAATTGCTTTGAAGAAATATCTTTTGGCAAATATAACATACCTCTTTTTTTATCATCTACTGATACATTAGTAAACACAATATTTTTCAAAAGTAATAAATAATAAATTGGTAAATTTGGTTCATTCATATAATCTAAAGATTCAAAACCAGAAATAACTTGATATCTTTCAGTTGCATAATCAATTAAACACTGTGCGTGATAATCATAATTAAATGAATAACCTAAATAAATAATATCATCACTATCTTTATCGATAATAGCTACCATATATTTATCCACAATTATTTCACCCTCCTTTTAACATAAGATTTATTTTCGAAAAACTTATCTAAAATTTCCGTATTTTCTAACCCCTTCACATAACTAAAATTTTCCTCAAGTTTAATTTTGTTATCCTCTCTATACAAATTATAATTAATATAGATAGGCATTTTCTCAAATGAAGAAAATAAAGCATACAAAGAGATAAATTGTTTCTCACTAATTCTTTCAGGAACAAAAAGTAAACCATAACCGAAAGAATGTAAATAAATTATATCGCCAATATTAATTAAATAAATTATAAGCTCATTATTATCTTTTAAATCATCCGCATTAATACTTTCTGCCAAATCACTATGATAAGTATACATATAATCTTTTAAACAATCAATATGAAATTTATATTCATTAGACTCACCAAAATATCGAATCAAACCATCTTCATCTTTTGTTCCACAAATAACCACCAATTTATAATCATTAATGTTTTTCATAATCAAATTCATCTCCTACAATGTTTATTCATTTGTCTCCCCATATATTCTTCCATAGCATCTTTTAAAGTATAATCACCACTCATACCTATTGGTCTAGACATGATATTTTTACCAACTTCTTTTAAATTATAACAAATACCAACTTTTTTATTACCTAAATCTAAACTATATAAAGTTTCTAACTGCTCATCAGTAAGATCATTTGGAAAATAAAACATTCCAAAATTTATATCGTTAAAATAAGTGATATTACCTAATAAAGCAAGCTGATAAGCAAAACGTTCTCTAGCATTACCAACAGTTAAATTATTTGTATTAATGTTTGGATAATTTAAATCAATATAATCAAGTAAATATTTAACATGAAGTCTTGGTTCATTTACTCTGCCCATTACATGAGCCACACCACTTTGATCAATGATTGAAACTTTACTATTAATTACTTTTTGTTCCATATTATTTTCCTTTCACCTACATTTGACGACTTTTTTCATTCACTGGTTTTAACTCAGAATATTCATCTAATACTTCCTTTAAAGTAGAACTTCCATCTTCTCCAAGCATATTAGAATGTATAAAAGTTCCAAAATCTTCTAAGTCATAACATACAGCAACCTTTTGATTACCTAAATCTAAATTTCTCATTGTTTTTAATTGTTCTGCTGTAAGTTCCTTTGGGAAATAGAACATTCCGTATTGAAATCCTTCAGAAATCCCATTGTAAAAAACCACATAACCATAATTACCAAGATGAAAAGCAAATACATCTCTTCGGTATTCATTTTCCAAAGATGAAAATTCAGGATCATTATGATATTTATCATTAATATAATCGTATAAATAATCTACATGAAATATTCCATCACCAACTGTTCCCATTGCATCAACTTTACCGCTTTGATCAATTAAAGCAACCTTGCATTTACTTATGTTTTCCATTAAGATCCCTCTCTTTATATATTTATTTTACCATAAAATCTTAAAACCTTTTACAAATTTAAGAATATAATACTATGGAATTAGAAAGGAGAGGAGTTTTTGAAAAAATTTATCATCATATTATTAGCCGTAGGCTTAATAATTACTGGAATTTTTGTTTTCACTCCAAAAAAAGAAGACAACAAATTAACTAAAGTTAAGGTGGCGGAAGTAACCCATAGTATCTTTTACGCACCACAGTATATCGCCCACTCTTTAGGATACTTTGAAGAAGAAGGATTAGATGTTGAAATAATTTTGACATCAGGAGCTGATAAGGTAACTTCTGCTGTTTTATCAGGAGATGTTCAAATAGGTTTCTGTGGTAGTGAATCAACTATGTATGTTTATAACGGAGGTCAAGAAGATTATTTAATAAACTTTGCAGGTTTAACCAAAAAAGATGGAAGCTTCTTAGTTGCTAGAGAAAAAACAGATGACTTTAAATTAGAAGACTTAAAAGGTAAACATATTATAGGTGGTAGAGAGGGTGGTATGCCAGCTATGACCTTAGAATATGCTTTAAACATTAATGGCATTAAAAGTAATGAAACTAATATTGATACCAGTATCGATTTTGCCTCTATGTCAGGTGCTTTCATCGGAGGAACTGGCGACTATGTCGCCCTATTCGAACCAACTGCATCTGAACTAGAAAAAGAAGG
>CALVIJ010000041.1 GCA_944329505.1 uncultured Bacilli bacterium
TTACTACCATCGTTCCACTGCTCTCTTTGAGATGCTACTTCATCTCCTCCAGCGCATGGAATTAGAGTTATGTCTAGCCCTAAATATTTTTCTAATATTTCTTCTAATGAACCAGTCATTTCTTTAACATTTAAGTCTTCATCACTATCTGGGTCATTTCCTTCTTTGATTTCATACACTTTTAATGTTTCCATGATTCCTGGATGATAAGTAAATTTGTCGTAATCAACTTGTGTGAATACAGTGTCTAGGTGCATGAATGCTCTTGACACTGGAATGTCAAAGGCTAAGATTGTATCAATTTTACTTTCTTTATCTTTGAAAATGTTTTTAGCTAATTGATCGATAGCTCCAGCTTCGGTTCTTTGAGAGATACCAACAGCTAAAACGTGCTCGTTTAGGTTTAAAATATCTCCACCTTCGATATGGCATTCTTCATAGCGGTCATAATATTTTGGAACTTGTCCTTTAAATTTTGGATGGTAATTAAAAATATATTCAGCGTAAATTGTTTCTCTATTTCTAGTTACAGAATACATTTTATTTAAAGTTATACCTTCACCAACACTAGCAAAATTGTCTCTTGTAAAGTATAGGTTAGGCATTGGATCAGTGATAAAATCTGAATCTTCACTTACTAGGTCAACTAATGACTTATCTAGTTTTCTTTGTTCATAATCTAATTCACTAATTCTTATTCCTTCCATCGTTTTTAAGACTAAATCTTTATTGTTTTCGATACTATTTAAATATTCTAACACTAAGTGTTTATATTTAGGTGTATCAACTCCTGCTTCAGTTATAAACTGTTCAATAAATTTTTCTTTGACATCTGGTCTTTGATTTAAGACTTCAGTCATCAAATCTTCGAGATAAAACACTTTTACTCCATTATCTCTTAGTATGCTCGCAAATTCATCATGTTCCTTTTGGGCAACTTCAAGATATGGAATATCATCAAAAAGTAATCTCTCTAAGGTGTCAGGAGTTAAATTTAATAATTCTTTGCCTGGTCTATGAAGTAATACTTCTTTTAATGGTTTTATTTCGCTTGTGACATCAATTGCACTCATTTTCTATCCTCCTTATATTATCATCATAACACGTTTTGTGATTTTAGTTTGAGTCAAATATGTTTAAAATTACTTATTTACACTAATTGACATGAAAAACACTTTTTTATTTAATATTAACTATTTTTCACAAATTATTACTATTTTACATGCTATAATTTTTAGGGTGTTTATACTTTTTTTATATTTGTAGGGTTTTTAACCTTATTTTAAAGACATAAGTCTTGACTTTATGGTTAATTGCATATATAATTAATGACAGCGTGTTAAAGCAGCGTTATTTTGGAGATTATAATGTGGATATTCCCTATAGGGGTTACTTATTTTGCTGCGAAATTAAGTATTGATATATTCCACCCTATAGTTTTGCAAAATAACCTTTCGCGCTAAAGTGGAAGGAGGAATTTAAATGGCAAGATATCTTGGCCCAACTTACAAAAAATCTAGACGTTTTGGTTTTTCTATTTTAGAAAACGGAAAAGAACTTTCTAAGAAACCTTATGCTCCAGGACAACATGGACAAGATCGCAAGAAAAAATTATCTAACTATGGTATCCAATTACAAGAAAAGCAAAAGGTTAAATTCATGTATGGCATCAGTGAAAAACAAATGCAAAAAGCTTTTGAAAAAGCAGTTAAAATGAAAGGTGTCAATGGTGAAAACTTACTTAAATTATTAGAGAGTCGTTTAGATAATTTAGTATACAGAATAGGATTTGCTACTACAAGAAAAGGTGCTAGACAACTTGTTAACCACGGACATGTTACTGTTAATGGTAAAAGAGTTGATATTCCATCTTATCAAGTTAAACCTGGTGATGTTATCAGTTTAATGGAAAATGATAAAGAAATGGCTATTGTTAAATTTTCTTTAGAAGCATTACATAACAGAGTTGAATATATTTCTTACGACGATAAGAAAATGGAAGGTACTTATATTAGAATGCCAGAACGTAGTGAATTAAATGCTGATATCGATGAAGCATTAATTATCGAATACTACAATAGAAATTAAGAGAACTTGTTTCTCTTTTTTTTTACTTTGATATAATTAAAACGTATTCTTAAACTCGTGGCGACAATTTGTGAGAAGTATTTGAAAACCTTTGTACAATGAGTACGAGGTGGTAACAAATGGCAATATTTTTCAAGCGGATTCATGATTTAAGAGTAGATAACGATTTAAAACAAAAAGATGTTGCTTTGATGTTAAAAGTTAATGTCAATACTTATCCCCATTGGGAAAGTGGTATGTATGAAATGCCAATCGAAATGATTGATAAACTGTCTAAATTTTACAATTGTACTATTGATTATTTGACTGGACTTTCAAATTATCGCGGAAGTTTTAAGAAGAACTATAATAGTGATGAATTATGTCTTAGATTGAAAAGATTACGTAAGGAAAGACATTTATCACAAGAGGAAATTGGCAATATATTGGGTTTTGGACAAATGAATTATTCTAGATATGAAACTGGAAAAGTTTTAATTCCTTTTTCTAAACTTTATTTAATTGCAAAAAAATTTAATGTCTCTTTAGATTATTTGATGGGTAAAAGCGATGATAAAAATATTGAAATTTTGGTACATTAAAACTAGGCTAAGCCTAGTTATTTTATTTTACCGATAAAGTATTTCTTTTTTCCTCTTCTTAAAACAAGAATGTCATTATCAATAGCAGTGTCTTTAGTAATTATATAATTTTCATCAGTTATTTTTTCTTCATTAATAGTAATACTTCCAGCATTTACAAATTCTCTAGCTTCTCTTTTACTAGAAGCTATTTTATTATTTACAAGCATATCAATAATATTTATATTATCTTCTGTTTTAAAACTTGGAACACCTTTGAAGACATCTTGTATTTCTTTTTTTGTTAGATTTTTAACATGTCCACTAAATAATGCTTCACTCATTTCTTTAGCTTTTTCGGCTTCTTTTTCTCCATGCAAGAAAGTAACTACTTCTTTGGCTAATGTTTTCCCTGCAATTCTACTTTCTGGGTGAGCAGTGTGCTCTTTTTCGATATCTTCTATTTCTTCTTTAGTTAAAAAAGTAAAAATTTTTAGGTAATCAATTACTTTTTCATCATCACTATTTAATAGATATTGATATATTTCATAACTTGATGTTTTATTTTTATCAAGCCAAAATGCGTTTCCCTCAGATTTACCAAATTTTTTGCCATTTTTATCGGTGACTAATGGCATTGTAAATCCATATACTTCATGTCCTGTTTTTTTTCTAATTAAATCGATACCTGCTGTAATGTTTCCCCATTGATCAGAGCCAGCACATTCTAATGTACAATTTCTTGTTTGATGAAGATGAAGGTAATCTAAGGCTTGCATAATCATATAAGAAAATTCTGTATAGGTGATTCCAGTATCTAGTCTTCTTCTAATAATATCTTTATCAAGCATATAATTGATATTGAAATATTTACCATAGTCTCTTAAGAAATCAATAAAGTTAATATCTTTTGACCAGTCATAATTATTGACAACTTCAAAACCAAATAAATCTTCAACTTGTTTTTTTAAATTGTTGTAATTGCTTTCAATTACTTCTACTGGTTGCATTTGTCTTTCTTCAGTTGGTCTAGGATCACCTATTCTACCGGTTGCTCCTCCAACTAATAAAATAGGATGGTGTCCGGCTTTTTCTAATCTTTTACTGATTAGAAATGTTGATAAATGCCCTAGATGAAGACTATCAGCAGTTGGGTCAGTACCAATATAAAATGTTAACCCACCATTATTTAATTTTTCTTCTAAGTCTTCTCCAGCTTCATCTTTAATAAGACCGCGCCATTTTAATTCATCATATAGTTTCATTATTCATCCTCCTCACAGTGACAATGGTCACATTTTTCTTTACAATCACAATTCATATGAGTTACTATTTCTACACTATTACTTGTGCCTATTCTAGTAGCCCCAGCTTGGATTAATTCGTTCATTTGTTTAAATGTTTTAATTCCTCCACTCGCTTTGATTTCTAAAATCTCATTTTTATGAGCATTTATTAGTTTTACATCTTCTAAACTTACTCCTCTACTTCCAAAACCAGTATTTGTTTTTATGAAATTAACAAATGTTTCATTACAAATTTCAGTCATTTTAATAATTTCTTCTTCTGTAAGTAAAGATGTTTCGATGATTACTTTTAATGTTTTTCCATCGATAGAGTCTCTAATTTCTTCAATTTCTGATTTGACATAATCATAGTCTTTATCTTTCAAAGCTCCAACATTTATTACCATATCGATTTCGTCAGCACCATTTTCAATGGCTTCAATAGCTTCAAATGATTTTACTTTTGGTGTGTTCATACCGAGTGGAAAACCGACAACGGTACATACTCCAATGTTGGTATCTTTAAGCAAGTCTTTGGCGAGAGTAACGTAATATGGATTAACACATACTGTTTCAAAGTTATACTCAATTGCTTCATGACATAGTTTAGCAATGTCTTCTTCTTTCGCATCCATTTTTAAATTAGTGTGATCAATATATTTTCCTATTTCCATTTTTATTCCTCCTTTAAATTAAAAAGATACTATGAATTTACAAGGACGAGTTTTTTACCCGCGGTACCACCTTGTTTCATAGTATCTATGCTTCTTTTATCTGATAACGGAGATTATCCGATTTGACTATAAATATTGTAATTCATTATTTAACCTTGGCTAGTTTGCATCAACCACTAACTTTCTCATTACTAATTAAATAACTACTAGTATATTTGTCCACATCAATTAATAAGAATATAACATAGTTTTTTTATTTAGTCAATTTTTTTATATATTGAGGTTCTTTTTCTTGTTTTAAATAGTCTTCTAAAGCCTCATCATCTAAACTGGCAATATATTCATATGCTTGAACCATAGAACTTTGAACGTTTTCGCGATTAAAAATCTGATTCTCTCTATCAATCATAAGAGAATATGGTAATTCACAGTTTAGAGGTAATCCTAATATTGTACTTATTGTTTCAATTGTATCCCCATCAACTGAATTAGGTTTTAAATCTACAAAGTCTGCGATTGTCATATTTGGATGATTTTGTAAAAATGAATTTAAATCTATTTTACTATCAGCTTGAAAAGTTTTTTTATTTGGAATATTTAACTCTTTATATATATAATATAAAAATTTAACTATGTATAATGAATCAGAATACATCAAGGGTTCTATTTGCGTTTTATCATATAGTTTTAAATGAGATTCGTGCAGATGTTTTTGGTATTCATTAAGATTAAACTTTATTATTTCTTTTTTTAAATACAACATTTTAGATAAATTGATTTCATTCATAAAATCTATTCCCTGCTTGTTTAAAGCTTTCTGTATTTCTTCTAATTCACTATTCGTAAATATATGTGTATAAAATAACTCTGAATAAGAAGCGGTAACAAGATGTCCTAGTTCGGTGTATTTTAGCTTTTGTAATTTGAAAATGATAATAGGTTTTAAATCTAATTTAGTTATTTTATTATTTAAATCAATCATTTTTATTTAACTACAATATTCACCAAACGACCCGGAATCGTGATTACTTTAATAATTTGTTTATCAGCAAGAAATTTTTGAACATTGGTATTTTCTTTAGCTAATTTTTCCATTTCTTCTTTAGTAATGTTTGTACTTACTGTTTCTTTTCCTCTAACTTTACCATTTACTTGGAAGACTAATTCATATGTATTATCCATTGTTTTTTCTTCATCGTATTTTGGCCATTCAGATTCACATAGTGGTTTACCTAAATTATATTTTTCATTTATCTCTTCAGTAATGTGAGGGGCAAATGGATTTAACAGATGAAGCAATATTCTATAGTCTTCTTTAGTAATAGTATTTATGTCCTCATATTCATTCATCATAATCATTAGAGCAGAAATTGCGGTATTAAATTTCAAATGTTTAATGTCATTAGTTACTTTTTTGATTGTTTTATGCACTAGAGATTCATTGGTGTAACCTTCTTTATCGTTAATGTTTTCTCCTATTTTCCAAACTCGATCTAGGAATCTTTTACATCCTTTTAGGCTATTAGTAGACCATGCGGCATCTTTTTCATAGTCACCAATAAACATTTCATAAAGTCTTAAAGCATCAGCTCCATACTCTTCAACAACATCATGAGGGTTTATAACATTACCTTTTGATTTACTCATTTTTTCGCCATCTGGTCCTAAAATCATGCCATGAGATGTTCTAATGTCAATTGGTTCTTTATGTGGTACTAGACCAATATTATACAAGAATTGATTCCAGAATCTAGCATATAGTAAGTGACGAGCAGTGTGCTCCATACCACCATCATACCAGTCAACTCTACCCCAATAATTTAAAGCATCTTTTGATACAAATTCTTTATCATTATGAGGATCCATATATCTTAAGAAATACCATGATGATCCAGCCCAGTTAGGCATGGTATCAGTTTCTCTTTTGGCTTTACCTCCACATTTTGGGCAAGTGGTATTAACCCAATTTTCTATATTAGCAAGTGGACTTTCACCATCGTCTGTTGGTTCATAATTTGCAACATCTGGAAGTAATACTGGAAGTTCTTCTTCTGGTACTGGAACCCAACCACAATGCTCACAGTAAACTAGTGGAATTGGTTCTCCCCAAAATCTTTGTCTTGAGAAAATCCAATCTTGAAGACGGTAATTTACTTTACTATTTCCTATTTTTCTTTTGGTAATTTCATCTATCATTTTATTAATGGCTTCTTTCTTATTTGTCATACCATTTAATAGTTCAGAGTTAATATATTTTCCCTCACCAACATAAGGTATAGTATCTCCTTCAATTACAGGTATAATTGGAATATTAAATTTAGTAGCAAATTCATAGTCTCTTTCATCATGAGCTGGTACGGCCATGATTGCACCTGTTCCATAACTCATCATTACATAATCTGATGTCCATATTTGAATTTCTTTATTGGTAAATGGATTAATGGCTTTAATACCTTCGATTTTAACACCGGTTTTTTCTTTAACGAGTTCTGTTCTTTCAAATTCAGTTTTTGTCTTTGCATACTCCTTATATTTTTTTATCTCATCCATATTAGTTATTTTATCTTTTAGAGTCTCTAATATTGGATGTTCTGGAGCGATAACCATGAAGGTAGCACCATAAATAGTATCTGGTCTTGTGGTATACACTTTTAGTTTTTCATTTGTATTTTCAATTTCAAAATCAATTTCAGCTCCAGTAGATTTACCAATCCAATTTATTTGACCTAGTTTAACTCTTTTACTAAAGTTAGTATTATCTAGTCCTTGTAATAAGTCTTCAGCATAATCACTCATTCTAAGCATCCATTGTTCTTTTTCTTTTTGAACAACCTTAGAGCCACA
>CALVIJ010000042.1 GCA_944329505.1 uncultured Bacilli bacterium
TTGTAAATTAAATGTTTCTTCATAAACCTGCATTTAGTCTAAAAATTCACGTTTTTTTAAAAAAATGATTATCTAAGTTTTGTCAAATCATAAAATTTATGGTATTATAAGCATGACAAAAAGAACTGAGTTTCCTCAATTTTTAAAAATTTGGGATAAAACCAGTTTATTTGTTAGAGTATAAACAATCCGAAGTACACAGTTTATAAATGGTTTTACATAATTTCGTTTCACAGGCGATTATGCATTTATAATAATGTTTACCTTCAGATTGTTTTTTTCTGAAGAATAAATAAATAGGATTAGTTTTATCCGTACGAGCAGATATTTGAATTAATGTTGTAATAACATTGAATAAAATAGTTCTTCCAAACTTACATCCTGTTTTAGAAATAGGTCCATGATAAGAAGCCACACCAGATTGTGAAGTAACAGAATCAATCCCCATAAAAGATATGAATTGATACTTATTATCAAATCTAGTTATATCGCCAACTTCAGCCAAAAATAAAGCAGTAGAAAATTCTCCAAATCCAGGAATAGAATTTATTATCTTAAATAATCTTGTAGTTTTCATTTCATTGATTAATTGATTTTTGATTTTATTTATCTCTGACTTATGATATTGTATCATTTCTATTACTTGAATTAGATTCTGAACTTGTAAAGAATCAAACGTTACAAAGCATAATGAATTAGAAGCGAGTTGTTTCATTTTTAATACTTTATTTTTAAATCTAAAAGCTTGTGTTGTTCCGTTTTTCTTTTTTAAGTAATTCATTAAATAATCAATTCTTCTATTAGCAAATAAACTAGGATGAGGAAAATCGTGTATAAAATTCAAAGCTAAATCACTATATAAATCGTCAAATACAAGATTAAATTCTGGGAAAACAATTTCAATTAATTGTTTATATCTATTCTTTAATCTAGTTTGGCTTTCTACTAATGACCAATATTGTCTAGCAAGAGGATTATACATAAAGTATTCATCATTTTTAGAATAGAAATTATCTATAGTACCTAAATAACATCTAGCGATTTTAAAACAATCTAATTTATCAGTTTTAGATTTATTTAAAGTATCTCTAAATTGTTTAACCAGTTTAGGATTCATAACAACAGTATCAATAGCTTTAGATCTAAAATAATTTTCGACTGGTAAATGATAAATAGAAGTAGATTCCATCACTACGATTAAATTAGGATAATTTTTGACTAAATTTAGTAAATTATCAAACTCATTTTTGTTATGTTCAATTAAAGTAGGTTCAATAATAATATTTTTTAATTCATCAATAAAACAAAAAACACTTTTACCTTTAGCAACATCAAAACTTAAAATATGCTTCATACTTAACTCCTTTCATAAATATTTCGGTTAACACCATATTGAATTACCTATATTCCTACACGCTTAATCATCCGAACTCTTTGGTTCCATTATCTACAACCGAATTAATAAATAATTATATGGCAGACATTCATTCTTACGTACTCAAAGTACCTGTTATAATCCGTCTTTACCGATGCTTGTATAATAACAAAAAACATAAAGAAGTCAAAATTTTAACCTTGAAATCTTTATGTTCAACATTATACGTGTTATAATTATAATGGTGATAGTATGCAAGAGCACAAAGATAAAAAATATGCGACTTTTTTTGAAGAGTTGTTTGATGACTTTAAAGAAAGCTTAAAAAGTGATTTACATGTTGATGAGATGACAACAGATGAAGAGTTAAAACAACTACTTATATCTATTATTAATGAGTATGAAAATGAATTTTATAATAATTTTACTGAAATATTTATTTATAATTATTATAAAAATTTATTAAATAGTTATAATAATACTATAAATAGAATTCTAAAAGCTACTAATACAAATCAATCGTTTAATAATGATGAAAAAGAAATTATCTTAAAATCTGAAAGAGCGGATTGTGATGATGTTTTATACCTTTATAATTTTAAATATATTAAAGATTCGGAAACAGAAGGCAAGTTTATAAGTAAAATTACTGGTAAAGAAATTCCTATAAGTTATCAAGTGTCTGAAATTATTACTAATAATGATGTTTTCTTTAGACCACCAAAAGGAGATCCTGATCTAAGAGGACCACATACAACATTTTCAATTGAATATAGTCAAGAATATTGGTTAAATTTTAAAAATGAAATGTTAAAATATATTGAAGATTTTGAAAATAATCATTCTGAAGATTTCTTAGATGACTTAAAAGACTATCGCTTTTGGTTAAATAAATATCGTGTACTTACAACTTTTTTAAATCAAATAGATACATATTCGTTAGGGGGAGAAAAACATGTCAAGAATTAAAGATATAAAAGCTAGAGAAATTTTAGATTCTAGAGGTAATCCGACAGTTGAAGTCGATGTTATTTTAGAAAATGGTATTTTGGGTAGAGCTGCTGTACCATCAGGAGCTTCTACGGGTAGTAGAGAAGCTCTAGAACTTAGAGATAATGATTCAAAAAGATATATGGGTAAAGGTGTATTGCAAGCTGTAAACAATGTTAATATTTTAAAAGAATCATTAATTGGTATGGATGCTTATAATCAAGATGAAATTGATAAGACATTAATAAAATTAGACGGAACTGAAAATAAAGAAAAATATGGAGCAAACGCTATTTTGGGCATTTCATTAGCTAACTTAAAGGCGGCGGCTTTAGACCAGGGACTGCCATTATTTAAATATGTCGGAAAAGAATATTCTATGCCAAGAGCTATGATGAATATTTTAAATGGAGGGGCTCATGCTGATAACGGATTGGATTTCCAAGAATTTATGATTGTTCCAGAAGCTGAAACTTTTAGTAAGAGATTACAAATTGGTAGTGAAGTATTTCATCATTTAAAAAGTGTTTTAAGTAAAGCTGGTTATCATACCGGTGTAGGTGATGAAGGGGGATTTGCTCCTAATTTAAATACTAATGAAGAAGCTTTAGATTTAATGATGAAGGCTATCGAAGAAGCTGGATATGTTCCAGGTAAAGATATTTTTTTTGCTATTGATGTAGCTGCTAGTGAATTTTACGAAAATGGAATGTATTATCTAAAAGGGGTTAATTTAAAATTAAGTACTGATGATTTAATCGAATATTATCAAACTTTATTAGACAAATATCCAATTATTTCAATTGAAGATCCTGTAGACGAAAATGACTGGGAAGGTTTTCAAAAAATGACCGAAAGATATGGTGACATTCAATTAGTTGGTGATGATCTATTTGTTACTAATAAAAAATACCTTCAAAAAGGTATTGATATGAAAGCTGGGAATGCTATTTTAATTAAAATAAATCAAATTGGAACTATTACTGAAACGATTGAAACTATTAATATTGCTAAGGAAAATGGTTATAAAACAATAATTTCACATCGTAGTGGTGAAACCGAGGATACGTCTATTGCTGATTTGGCGGTTGGACTAAATTTAGGACAAATTAAAACGGGTTCTTTATCTAGAACTGATAGAACATGTAAATATAATGAATTATTAAGAATTGAAGAGGTACTTAAAAATGAATAAAAACGGGTTTACTTTAATTGAATTATTAGGCGTTATTGTCATATTATCTTTATTGCTTATAATAATTGTGCCTAGTGTTACGAGTAGTATTCAAAGAGGAAATAAGGAAGCTGATGAAAATACTAAAAATTCAATTGTTTTAGCGGCTAGAAATTGGTTGAGCGACAATAAAGCGATAGTTAATGATAGTTTGACATATACTGTAACTGTTGAAACATTACAAAGTGAAGGATACCTAGAAGAAAATATAAAATTACCATCTAAGGATTGTAGTTTAGATGGAGCTTCGGTTACGATAACGGCTACTGAAACTGAAAATAATACTAAATATGATTACACTTATAATGCTCCAGATGATTGTAAATAAAAAGATGTTAAGAATTTAACTTAACATCTTTTTTAACATCCATAATGACTGGTAAGATAATTGGCTTTCTTCCAGTGTGTAAATTAATGTAACTACTTAAAGCATTAACGACTTCAGCTTTTACGTCCGCATAATTTACGCCAGTTTTAATTTTACTATTGATTGCATCTCTAGCTAAAAGTTCTAATTTTTTAAGTAAATCTAAATTATCATTTACAAGTACAAAACCTCTTGTAATAACACTAGGATTAGAAAGTAATTTACTGTTTTTAATATCAATATTTGCAATTATTACAACGATTCCATCATTGGCCATTATCTTACGATCTTTCATAACCGCACTACTAACATCACCAATGCGATTACCATCGACATATACATCTCCAGCTGGAATGTGGCCAACTTTTTTTATGATTCCTTTTTTCATTGAAAGAACATCACCATTACTTAAAACAAAGGTGTTTTCTTTAGGTACATCACATTCTATTGCAATATCTGCATGTCTTTTAAGCATTCTATATTCACCATGGAATGGCATGAAATATTTTGGGTTTGCAAGTCTAATCATCCATTTTAATTCTTCTTCATTTGCGTGTCCACTCGCATGAATGTCACTTAAAGATGTGTTAGTATAAACTGTTATTCCTTTTAAATATAATTTATTAATTGTTCTTGAAATACTTAAAGCATTACCTGGGATAGCTGATGAAGAGAAGACAACAACATCATCTGCACGTAATTTTATATGTCTAAATGTACCATTTGCAAGTCTGCTTAATGCTGCTAGAGGTTCTCCTTGTGTACCAGTACAAAGTAAACATACTTTGTTTGATGGTAACTTATTTGCTTCTTCTGGTGTAATAAATATTTCTTTATGTTTAATGTATCCACCTTCGATAGAAATTTCAATATTATTTTCCATACTTCTACCGAAAACCGCAATTTTACGACCGTGTCTTTTGCACGTATCGACAATATGTTTTAATCTATATATATTTGAAGCAAAAGTTGCAATAATAATTCTGCTGTTATGTTTTGTGAATAATTCGTCTAAAGCATCGTCTACTTTAGATTCACTATTACTTATACCTGGATTCATCGCATTAGTACTATCACTTAAAAGTAGAGTAATACCTTCTGCTCCTAATTTTGCTATTTTTTGAATGTCGGCCATTGGACCAATTGGTGTTAAATCAAATTTAAAATCACCAGTTGTCACGATAACACCATCAGGAGTATGGATAACAATACCGTGGGAATCTGGAATGGAGTGAGTAGTTCTATAAAACTCAACCCACATTTCTTTAAATCGGTAAACGCTGTTTTCATTATAAATATATAGATTATTATATTTTATTTTTCTGTCTTCCAGTTTTTTCTTAATCAAAGCTGCTGCTTGATTAGGTGCGTATATAGCTGGAATATTAACTTCTGAAAGTAAAAATGGAATGCCCCCGATATGATCTTCGTGTCCGTGAGTAATAAATAAACCTTTTATTTTATTTTCGTTTTGTTTTAAAAAAGTTACATCTGGAATAACATAATCGATTCCCAAAAGCTCTCCGCCAGGGAATATAACACCCGCATCAGTAATAATAATTTCGTCATTATGCATTACACAATACATATTTTTTCCGACTTCACCAAGTCCGCCTAAAGCGAAAATGTAAGTCTCGTCTTTGTTAAACTTCATTATAGACTCCTTTCTTTAAAAGTTAAAACTGACTATAACATTATATCCTTTTTTTTAAACTTTGACAAGTTAAGATATAATGTGTGTGGAAGGCTTTTATTAAATTTTAAATCGTTGACTTTTCAATTTTCAATTTTATATAATATAAAAAAAGAAGGTGGACTATGGATAAGAGTTTAGATGATTATATTAGAGGTTATCAAATGGAAAAAAAGGAAATAATTTCATGTATGGGTGTAGTGACTTGTGTTAAAAATAAACAAATTTATGTTGCTCTGTTAAAAGATAAAGAAAATAATTGGATATTACCTAAAGGTCATTTTCAAGAAGGTGAAACATACATAGAAACTGCTATAAGAGAAGTTTTAGAAGAGACACACATAAAATTAAATATGGAAGATTTAATCGGCAAAATTGGAGAGTTTAATTATTTTTCTGATATCGAAAATGGCATTAAAAATATAAAAGTATATTTATTTAAAATTGCTGAACTACAAAAAATAATTCCTTTAGGAAAGGAAGATTTTGTAGAAGGTAAGTGGTCATTATTAGAAGATGCAATTAATGAAATAACTTATCAGGAGCAAAGGGATATATTAATAAAGGTGAATGAGGTATTATATTGAGAAAATAAGATTTTATCAACGAAGTAATAAAATTAGGGGGAATTTTATAACAAAGCAAGTTTAAAACTTGTTTTTTATTTACGTAAATCTAAATATAAAGTTATATACGTGTATTGCATGTTTCTTTTATGGCAATCGCTTAAAAAATAATCGCAAAATCTATTGACAACTAATAGATCAACAAAATAAAGGAAAATCAAACGTTTCATATAATTATATCTAAGTCAATCCTCTCGAGTTTTGTTAAATGATATGAATTGGAATAAAGCTATATTATACAATTTTTCCTTATTTTTCAACGTTTAATGTTCTTTACATATGTTTTTATTCATTTTTAAGCGATTGCCTTATGTTTCTTTTATCTTTATTATAATTGTAATAGAAATGAAAGTAGGGATAATATGAACAAAGGAATGAGGAGAACACAACGTAATTATATAATAGTTGGACTATGTGTAATATTATTAATTATGGTGGTCGGTTATGCGGCTTTTCAAAGTCAATTAAAAATCTCGGGAACTTCTAATATTGGAAGTAACTTCTTGGTTAAAATAATTGATATACAAGTATCAAATATTGTCGGAGGAGCAGCTGATAAAGAAGATGTAACAACACATACAGATACAACGGCAACCTTTGGAACAACACTTCAAAGTCCAGGAGATAGTATTACGTATGATATAACAATAGAAAATCAGGGAACTATTGATGCGGTATTAAAAACTATTACAAAGACAGATACAAGTAATAGTGCAATCTTATTTACAACTTCTGGAGTAAACGAGGGAGATCCTTTAAATGAAGGAGAAATTGCAACAATGCAAGTAATAGTAACATCTTATAATGAAAAAATAGAAAATACCATTAAACTTAATACTAAAAGAATGGTAGGACTTCAAAGGGGATTATCAAGATGTAAAAAAGGAAGTAAAAATAGATATAAAATGAAACTTAAAATACAAAGACTATATCAAAAGATAAGGAATGTTAGAAAACATATGATACATGATATAACAAATAAACTAATAAAAGAAAATGACATTATAGTAACTGAGAATTTAGATGTAAAAAGTATGCAGAAAAATCATTATGTGGCAAAAGGATTAAATGAAAACCCAATATCAGAAATAATAAGAGTACTTAAATATAAAGCTAACTGGAATAATAAGA
>CALVIJ010000043.1 GCA_944329505.1 uncultured Bacilli bacterium
CCTCAAGCGGTTGATTTATTGTTTGCAGCTACAATTGTTATGCTTGATTCTAGTGGTTGGACAGGAACATATAGTGATGAGAACTATAAACAAGCATTGGCTGGTGAAGGCCTTGTTGGTAATATGTTTGATAGAAATGATGCAATTCAAAATTTTGCGGCTGTGGCAATGAATGGAGTTTTTTGTACAGTAGGTACGGTTGTGGATATGTCTTTATCATGGTTTAATCCTGGATTTTCTTTGAGCGAAAATGGTCTTGGTGTTGAAGAAAATGCTATGGCAGGGAAATTAAGTCGTTATTATACAATGAGCCAAATTTGTCAATATGGATATATTGGCGGAACTTATGAACATGTTAAAAATCCGGATTTAAGTACAGAAAGAGGTAAAGAGGCATATCAAAAGAAAAAGGATATCGTTGCTGAGGATATAATTAAAGTTGCTGAAATTTATAGAGGCAATAAGGACGAAGAATGTGTTTATTATGGGGCTACGGGTCCGTATGCTGAATGGAAACAAACTGATCCTCAGTGGAAAGATGTAAGAATTGGAAGTTCAACAGTAGGTAGAATAGGTTGTACAACAACTTCTGTTGCAATACAAATAGCTAGATCTGGTACAAAAATCACTAATTTGCCATCTGGATATTCTACATTTAATCCAGGTGCTTTAGCTTCTTCTAACCCATATGATGGAAACAATTTTGCTTGGGGTAAAATTACTGGCATAGCACCTAATGTGAGGTTTAAAGATTCTCAATTGCTTAATTCTTCAGATGAATCAGTAATTGCTTCAACTGTTTCAGATGTATTGTCGACTCCTGTTGATGGTCAATATCAACCATTTGTTATTTTGAAAATGTATCATAATGGTAGTCAGCACTGGGTGGCGGTACAAGGTGTTGAAAATGGTAAAGTAGTAATTAATGATCCTGCTAGACAAGGAACTTCATTAAGTGAGAATTATAGTTCTGAATCTTGGTATGTTGAAAAGTATAAAGTTATGTATGCGACAGATGTACCATTTGGTAGTGCTTCTAGTTCTGGTGCGGCACAGGGAGGATCACAGGATGATTCTTGTGTTACAGAAACATCTGGTGATATTATTATACCTGACGAGTATAGTGCACCTGGTTATTTTACAGTTACAGTATATAATGATTTTAATTGGATATATAATCAAGGAAAGGTATATGATAAATGGGCAGCTGCTGGATCTCAATGGGATGATGGAATAGCAGTTATTGATGGAAGATATTTGATTGCATGTACATCAACATTTGGTGATGTTGGTGATAAGGTCGATTTCTTCTTAGATGATGGAACTAAGATTCCTGCAATAATTGCTGATGTTAAAAACCCTAATGATGATGGGTATAATGAATGGGGACATAATAACGGTCAAAATGTGCTAGAGTTTGAAGTTTCTCATATTGCATATTATAATACCTATCATCAAAGTAATCCGGGGCATAATGGTTGGCACATGGAATGGGCTAATAAAAGAGTTTCTAGTGCAACTAATTTAGGAGAAAATATTATTAATTAAAAAGATGTAATGAATTAAAATAAGTTCATTACATCCTTTTATTTTAAATATTCTGGTATTTCGATTGTTATATATTTAGAGTTAATGTTATATTGTTTTAATATTTTAGTGATTTCATCATAGAAGCTTTCTGCTTCTTTTTTCATAACGTTGCATTGTGTATCAAAACCGTTGTTATTTACAATTTCACATTTAAAATCATTATTTTTATATGTTCCTTTTTGGTATATGGTTGCTATTTCATTTTTGGAATTTATTCCTTCCATTTTATAAGTGATTTCAACAGTTCCATCTTTGGTATATCCTACAGCTATGGTGGAGTAACTGTTATCTGATTCATTGGAATATTCTTTGAATAATATATAGTCTCCATATAAAGCTCGATATGTTGTGTTTTGTTTATCATTTAATTTTTTGATATATGTAACACCGTCGTTTGTTTTGGTATATTCTTGAGCATTTAGATAGTCTGTGAAATTTGCTTCGCTTGATTCTTTTTGCTTGTTTCTATAAAATAGGAAGCCACTCACTATAATAACTATTATTACAATTATTATTAATATATATTTTATTATTTTTTTAATTTTTAAGTAATCTTCCATATTTATCCTCCATTCTATTTTAATTATATCAATTTGAAAAATTATTATCAATAAATTGTTTAAAATTTATCGTTTTAGTTAATTTGAAATTACAATTGGTTAACTTTAAAGGTAGATATTATTTATTGACATAAGTCATTTAAGTTTATATAATTAATCTAGAGGAGCGGTTTATTATGAATGAAATTATTTTTAGTAAAAAAAATATAATTCTTATGGGAATTGTTGTTTTGTTTATTGGACTTTATGTTATATTTGCTTTATTTTTAAATGATAACAGTAGTGTTTCTGATAGTGGTTCTTATTTGTATGTTGGTGATTATTTAGTATGGGAATATGAAAATGGTAATTTTTTTCAGTTAACTAAAGTTTCTGAAGATGTTCAAAAACACGATTATATTATATATGATGGCTTGACTAAAAAAGAAGCTAAAATGGCGCAATATAATAACAATACTTGGTACTTTTTTGGGGATGATTACAGTGATATTAGTATAAATGATTTTAGAATTGCTTATACTGGTTTAAAGGATGATATAACTCTTGTTGATTATAGTTTAGAAATGTATGATTCGTCTGATAATGATTATATTGCTCAGGTTAATAATACAAAGAATGAAGAAGAATTATCTGCTTTTAGAGCTTCTTTAATAAAAACTAAAGTTGATTTAGATAATGATGGTAAAGAAGAGGTTTTATATACTATGAGTAGTTATTCTTTGGAAAAACCAATGACTGATTATGATATGATGTCTTATTTGTTTGTTGTCGATGATGGAAAGGTTTCAGTGATTAATAAATCTGAAGGGTTAAATCCATTTACAATTATTGAGATTTTAGATTTAGATGATGATGGTATTAATGATTTTATAGTTTCTAAAGGAAGAGCTAATTTACCGTCTATGGATGAGTGTTATCAAATATATGAATTTAGTGATGGTAAATATCAATTAAAACAAGATTGTATGCAAAAGTGATATATGCTAATTTGCAAAATTAATTATTTATTTTGTAATATTAACAAATATTGCTTTTTTTTGTGTTATAATAATGTTGTTTGGATATTCATTAATATTTAAGGAGTTGAGAGCATGAAGTTAAAGTTTAGAGCTGATAAAAAGGATTGGATTATATTTGGAGCTTATGCGGTAGTTTTACTTTATTTTGTAGCTATTGCTCTTTTAAATATAATTCAGTTTGCTAAAGGTGATTTAGATCATCCTTTTCATGGATTTAATCCGTTTCCAGCTTTTTCTTCTGAGTATATTGGAATAACGTTTACTTGTTATATTATTGCTTTGGTAGCTAGTATTTTTAGTGTATCTGATAGATTTTTTGATAGAGAAAAAGGTTTTGGTATTTCTACTGAAGCTAAGAAAACTTCAAAAGGATATTCAAGATGGACTTCAGAAGAAGAAATGAAGAAAGAATTAACGATGGTTAAAGTACAAGCTCCGACAGCAGATGCTGGAGGACTTCCTATAATTAACGATGGTAAAAAAATGTGGGTTGATGATGGCGAAGGTCATAATTTAATTATTGGTTCTACTGGTGCTGGTAAGACACAAGTTGCTATTTTTCCACTTGTTCATTCTTTAGCTAAACATGATGAGTCAATGATTATTACGGATCCTAAAGGTGAAATTTATGAAACAACTGCTGAAATGCTTAGAAAAAGAGGATATAATGTTGTGCTTTTAAATTTCCGTAATCCACAGCAAGGTAGTGGTTGGAATCCTTTACACTTACCTTATAAATATTATAAAGAAGGAAATTCAGATAAGGCTAATGAGCTTACTGACGACCTTGCTATGAATATTCTATATGATGAAAATGCACAAAATAACGATCCGTTTTGGGAAAAAACTTCTGCCGATTATTTTTCTGGAATTTGTTTAGGGTTATTTGAAGATGCTAAAGAGGAAGAAATTAATTTAAATAGTGTCAATTTATTTACGACTGTTGGTGAAGAGAAATGTGGGCCTAATTCTACTTATTCTAACGAATATTTTAAAATGAAAGATCCAACTTCACCGGCTTATATAAGTGCTTCATCTACCATTTCAGCTCCTAGTGATACTAAAGGAAGTATTTTATCTGTATTTAAACAAAAAATTAGATTGTTTGCAGCTCGTGAGAATTTGTCAGAAATGCTTTCTCACAGTGACTTTGAGTTTGAAGATATTGGTGCTAAAAAAACAGCTGTATTTATTGTTATTCAAGATGAAAAGAAGACTTACCATTCTTTAGTTACTATTTTCCTTAAACAATGTTATGAAACTTTAGTTGATTATGCTCAAAAAAACGGTGGAAAACTTCCTTATAGAACTAATTTCTTACTTGATGAGTTTGCTAATATGCCACCACTTAAAGATGTCGATACAATGGTATCAGCGGCTAGAAGTAGAAGAATGAGATTTTTCTTTGTTATTCAAAACTATGCACAATTAGCTGAGGTTTATGGAAAAGAGAAAGGTGATACGATTAGAGGTAACTGTACAAATACGGTTTATCTAATTAGTACAGAGCTTGCAGCATTGAAAGAAATTAGTGAGATGTGTGGCGAAATCAAAGTTAAGACTGATAAGAAAGATAAAGATGGCAAAGCTATAGAGGAAACAAGACCACTTATTACAGTTAGTGATTTGCAAAAATTGAAAATGGGTGAAATTATTTTACTTCGTTCTCGTATGGATCCTTTTAGAACTAAGTTGAAATTAAATTGGCAAATTGATTGGGGAGAAAACGATAAGTGTGAAAAAGGTACTTATCCAACTAGAGAGAAACAAAAATTACATATTTTTGATTTGAAAACTTTTGTTAATAAGAAAAGAGAAGAAAAACGAGAAGAAAGTATGAATAAGCTTATTAGCCAGGTTATGCCTAATATGAATAGAGGGGGTAATTCTGGTGGATTACCTGGAATGAATAGGCAAGCTGGTTTTCCTGGTATGAATGCAGGAAATTCTCCACAAAGACCAATGTCTATGGAGGAAATGCTTAAGAATATCGATAAAGCTGTTGAAAAACTTGAAAAAGAGGAACAGAGAAAACAAAGTGCTGCTTTTGGTAATAATAGTTCTGTAGTTGGAAAGATTAATCCAGTAAAGGTTCCTGCTAGTATGGCGAATGATAATAAGGTAGATCCGGTTGCTGTAAATTCTAAAGTTGCAGAGACACCTAAACCAGAGAAAAAAGATATACCTGTAATTCAACCTAGACCAGTAGTATTACCAAATTCTACTAGAGTAAAGGAAACTCCAAAGCCTGAGGCTAAAGCTGAAGTTAAGCCTGTTATTAATAGTGCTGATTTTGCAGCTAAAATAACTAATAAGGTTAATAAGACAGTAAAAGAAGAAGTTACTACTAAACCGGTTTCTGAGGTTAAAGAAGTTTCTGCTAAACCAGATAATGTGGTTAAGAGTGACTATGTAACTGATGATCAATTTTTTGACGACTTCTTTGCGGATGATGATGATTAATAAAAGAACTTTTGAAATAATAATTTCAAAGGTTTTTATTTTGGAAGAATATAATTATATTCTTTATTGACTTGGTTAATTTTAATATTTACTTATTTTTTAACACATATAATATGTTAGAGGTGATAGGGTGGAAATTACAGTTAGTGATTTTTTGAAATTAAATAATCCTAATGTTATAGATATTAGAATACCACAAAAGTTTAATGATAATCATATTCCTGGAGCTTTAAATATTAATGCAAATCAATTGATGGATAATCCCGAAAAATTTTTGAACCGTAATTTAACATATTATATATATTGTCAAAAAGGAACTTCTTCAAGAACTTTAGCGCAAGTTCTTAGAGTTAAGGGGTATCAAGTATTTAATATTATTGGTGGTTATGAAGCTTGGATTTTGAATTCTTAAAATATCATAAAATTAAATTTTTTGATATTTTTTCATTTTTTAAAAGGAATTAAGGCATTAAATATTGTACGTTAATTAATGAGGGGCTAGAAGGAGGCAATGTGATAATATTAATAAAAGAATCCTTTGAAGAATTGGATAAAAAAATAACTTTAGTTCCGTTAAGCTATGATAGAGTTTTTAAAGGTGTTTTTAAGAGTAATTTAGATTTATTAAAAAACTTTTAAATGTGACTATTCCCTTAAATATAGGCAAAGATGATAAAATACAAATTTTAGACGGAGAATTTACCTGTTTTAAATAAAAAAGAACACGGTGAGATAGTAGATATTTTTGTTGTTATAAACGAGAAAATATTTATTGATATAGAGATGAACAGGAGTGAATTTGAAAATGTATTAGAAAGGAATATAAAATATAAAAATAGAGCTTCAAATGTAATATTTGAAAGAGGAAAAAGTATTAAACAGTTAAAAGAAAAAAGATTATATCAACTTAATTTAAATGCGAATCCTTACGAAGAAGTATTAGATGATACTATAGTTTTATATGGTTTAAAGACAAAGAGAGTATATTCATCTAATGATATGGTAGTTAAAGGTCTTGAACGGTATAGAGATTTATATTATAATGAAAATAACAGAGAGAAAGAAGTAAAATGGCTTACAGCATTAACCGCCAGAACATTTACAGAACTTTATGAACTTGTAAGCTTGGTATTAGAAGAAGATGAAGTTAGAAGATTAATGGAGGCGATGGTAAATATGAGTATGGATGGGTTTACATTACATTCTTGGCAAAAAGATAAAATGGATGCATTAGTTAAGTACAATGAATTAGAAGAAGCAACAAATAAAGGAAAAGCGGAAGGAATTAAAGAAAATCAAACTCAAATTGTAAAAAATATGCTTAATATGAAAATGAGTATGGAAGACATTTCAAAGGCAACTGGTTTAACTATAAAAGATATTGAAAAACTAAAAGATGATACTAAGAATTAAAAACTTAGTATTCTTTTGTTAATTAGTAAAAAATATTTACAGATACAGATGTTTGTGTTATAGTGAGTGTACAAAGAATAGAGGAGGTAGTATGGAATATATTATAATTGGATTATTAGTTGTTATATTAATTGTTAGTATAATCGCTTTGACTAAGAATGTTAATGAATCTAATATTACAGAAAGACTTGGTAAATTAGAGACTGAGATGGTAAGAGAATTAGGTGATTTTAAGTCTGATATAAGTAAGAATTTAACTGATGATTTTAATGAATTAAATGAAAGAATTGAACATAGACTTAATTTAATTAATGATAAAGTTAATGAAAGATTAGATCAGAATTTTGAAAAAACTAATAAAACATTTAC
>CALVIJ010000044.1 GCA_944329505.1 uncultured Bacilli bacterium
AGATAAAAGGCTCTTAGAAAGGACGTGATAGATGACCAGAAAACAAAATAGTGTTATACTATAAATGAGGCGATAAGAATGTATAAAATTTGTTTAGTTGAAGATGAAAAAAATTTAAACGATCTTATTAAGTCTTATTTAGAAAGAGCTGGCTATGAGGTGGTTCAATATTATAATGGAACAGATGCTTTAAATCACGTAGCTGATAAAGCTGATTTGTGGATATTAGATATAATGTTAGGCGACGAAATTAGCGGATATGACATTATAAAAAAAATAAGAGAAAGCAATGATGTCCCAGTAATATTTACTTCAGCTCGCGATCAAGACTTAGATAAAATAATTGGCTTAGAGTTAGGAAGTGATGATTACGTAACTAAGCCATATTCACCCAAAGAGTTAGTATTAAGAGTAAATAATATTATAAAAAGGACGTATATGGGACAAACCCAAAAGATAATGTATGATACTTATGAAATCGATATTGATAAAAGACTAGTTAAAGATGAATCTAAAGAACTTTCTCTCACTACTTTAGAATTTGACCTACTATTAATGCTAGTACAAAATAAAAACAAATCATTTTCTAGAAGTCATATATTAGAAACTGTTTGGGGTGATAACTATTTTGGTAGTGATAGAGTAGTAGATGACTTAGTCAGAAGGTTAAGAAAGAAAATGCCCAAACTAAGATTAAATACTATTTATGGATATGGATATAGATTGTCATGAATTTAAGACATAATTTATACCGGCAAATCTTAACTATCGTTTTAGTTATGTTTGCTCTCATATATATAAGTATTGCGATTATACTCCCTAAAGTCTTAGTACCTTTTTACGAAAAAAATATATACTTATATTTACAAACTCCGCTAGCTATGATTAACAACAATGTTAACACTGCTGAAATTGATAGCAATGTCGCATATATTTATGAAAAAGATGATATTATTACATCATCTAGCAACCTTAGCGAAGTAATTAATCTTCCGGCTAATCAAATTTTAGAAAACATAAACGGGGAATATGGTAAATTTACTTACCAACAAAAAACCTACTACTATTATACACTTAACGACGACATAGGCTATAGAATAGCTATAACTAATGATAATTATGCTCGTCAAATGCGGTCTGACACCTTAGAAGCTCTATTCCCGGTTCTCTTAATAACCTTGCTACTAATGCTTGCAATAGTAGCTTGGTGGAGTCAGTCCCTCGCCCAAAAGATTCGTCATTTAAAAGAAAAAGTAGATAATCTAGATAATGATAACTACGTCGACAAATATAATTATAAAGTAGATGACGAATTAAAAGTCCTATCTGAAGCCATCGACGATATGAAAATTACCCTACATAAACAAGAAGATTATAAAAACCAAATGTATCAAAATATTTCTCATGATTTTAAAACCCCTCTCACCGTTATAAAATCATATATTGAGGCTATTGAAGATGGCGTTGAAGATGAAAAAGATGGACTAAATATAATAAAACAAGAAATAAAAAAATTAGAAATAAAAGTACACTCCTTACTATATTTGAATAAATTAACGTATTTTAAAGATATGGAAAATTATAAAAGTGGCGTAATAAATATTGTCGACTTATTAGAAAATTCCGTATCTAAGTTTAAAGTGACAAGGCCAGATATTAAATGGCAAATCGATATTTTAGATAAAAAGACGGATTTTAAAGGCTCACAAGATATGTGGGAAGCTATTATTGATAATATCTTAAGTAATTTTATAAGGTATGCAAAAAAAGAAGTAAAAATAACGGTTAAAAATCGCCGTATTACCTTCTATAATGATGGACCAAATATCGATGAAAGCATTTTAAACGACATGTTTACTCCTTACAAGAAAGGTATCAATGGTCAGTTTGGTTTAGGATTATCAATTGTTAAACAAACCCTATCCCTACTAGGGTACGAAGTAATCGCTAAAAACGAACGCGTTGGTATAAGTTTTATAATAAAATAAGAAAGCTTCTTTTCTCTCAGAAGCTTTCTTTTATCATGAAAAAAGTCCACAATCATGGACTTAAGCAGCTAACATTTTTTTTATAGTTTTTAATTCACGAGCAGAAACTTTATATTTTTTACCATTAATTGTTACTGTTTGTAAATTAGGTTTAAAAGCGTGTTTAGTCGCATTTAAAGCGTGTGAACGACGATTACCAAATAAAGGTTTCGTATCTGTTATTTTCTTTGCCATGATTATCCCTCCTTAAGTTTTTTCTTCGCTATATAACTTTATCACATTATCTAGGATAAGTCAAATATTATAAATAATTATATGAGTCAAAGCCAATAATTAACAAAATCCAATTGTATTTCTATTTTCAGAAGCACGCTTTTTAGCGACATATGATTTACTTTTATCAGCTGGAATTGTTAAATGAATTTTCGTTTTCTTTTCAGCAAATATATCAAATAGGGCATCACTAATAATTCCATCAAATACAGTTTTTAAACTTCTCGCACCACAATCTAAAGCCATTGATTCTTCAGCAATATAATCAATTAAATTTTCGTCATAAGTAAAATCAATACCTAGTTCTGCAAATAATTTTTTATAAGTATTAATTGGACTTAAATTAGATTCTAAAAGAATTTTTTTAATATCATCTTTAGAAAAAGAATTCATGGATACTAATTTAGAAAATCTTCCCATCACTTCTCTTATAATTCCATAATCTGTAAAGTCTTTTATTGAAATATCAGAATAATCGTTATTTTTTTTAATACCACTAAAAGCACCTAGTGCGACAATTGTTAATTTAGAAGTATTAAATTCAATTAAATTGCCATCATAATTATCTTCTCTGAAAGTAATTGTTCCACCATCTAATAATTTTAAAAGAGATCTTTGAACACCATTTCTAGAAGGACCTTCAGTACCACTATCTAGGCCACCATCAGCAATCTTATCAAATTCATCAATGACTAAAATACCTTTTTGGGCTAAATCTATATTCATTCCAGACATAGAGTATAAGTCACTTAGCATATCAGAAACATCTCTTCCTACATATCCAGTTTCTGAAAAAGAAGTTACATCCTCAATAACAATTGGAACATCACAGAGTTTGGCAATTTGTGTTAAAATTTCTGTCTTACCAGTACCCGTTGGACCATAAACAATAATATTTTCTTTTAATTTTGAAACAGTTTCATCATCTAAAGAAGAATTAATGATTTTTTGGTTTTTATAAACTGAAGCTAAAATTTGTTTAACTTGCTCATCTTGTGCAACAATTGTTTGCTTAATTTTCTCATACATACCTAATATATCTAAATTTCTTATGTTCTTCTTTTGTTTTTTCTTTTGATTAGCTAAAAAATGACTATCAGTAATTTTTTTAAAATTATTAGTATCACTATCAAATAAAAAACATTGCCCAATTTTTTCTTCATATTTTCTTAAAATTTTTGGATTATCATTAACCTCTAAAATTGATTTAAAATCTATAGCAAACTGATTTTCTTCATAATCATGACCAATTAAAAAACATTTACCAGGTTCCTCCTTTAAAGACACAAACATATCATCAATAGGGCTAAAACCAATATCAACGTTCTTTATCTCATAATAATCTTGAGGACCTTTTAATTTATTAATTATACCACGCTTTAATTCGTATATATAGGCAATACCAATATTATCCAAAATATCTGATAAATCAGTTTCCTTTAATAAATTGTTATTCATGTAATTACTTCCTTTCAAATATAAAAAATATTATAACAGCATAAATTTATATTTGTAAATATTTATATAGAAAATATCGAATTACAAGTCAAATTTTTTTGAATAATCTTAAAATTATAGTAAAATGATAGTGGAGGGATATTATGAATGCACCAATTAATATAAAAACATGTAATTCACTTTTAAAAAGCATGATTAAAATAGAAGATTTAATTAAAGCCGCAAAAGAAAATAACATTGAAGCTTTGACTATTACTGATAATAACATGTATGGTGTTCTAGATTTTTATAAAGCCTGCATCAACAATAATATCAAACCTATTATTGGTCTTGAAATATCCTTACCAGAAAAAGTAATATTCTATGCAATGAACTATAATGGTTATAAAAACCTTATGAAATTAACTACTATTAAATCTGAAAAAGTATTAACCATAGATGTTCTCGCACAATACTCATCTAATCTAATTTGTTTAGTTCCTTATGAGAGTAGAAAAATATATAACGAATTAAAAAAACTATATAAATATATTTTTATCACTTATAAAAATGAAGAACAAAAATCAAAAATCACCGCATCTAATACACTTTATATGAATGAAATTCTTTGTATAAATAAAGAAGACGAAAAATACTTAAAATACTTAAAAGCTATTAAAGAGGGAAAAAAAGTCAATGAAATAGAAGAAAATTTTACAAACACTAGTCTCCTTCCTTTAAAAGAATTATCTAAAAACAATGAAATTTTAGTGAGCTTATGTGACGTTGAAATTAAAACCCATCAAGATTTACTACCTGTATTTGATCAAGGAAAAGATGCTTATGACGAATTGAAAAAAGAGTGTATTAATGGAATGAAAAGCATATTTGGTAGTACTGCTCCTCGAAAATATGCGATAAGATTAAAGCAAGAACTAGAAATTATAAAGAAAATGGGATTTTGTGACTACTTTTTAATTGTTGCTGATTACATTAGATTTGCCAAAAAGAAAGGCATTTTAGTTGGACCTGGTAGAGGAAGTGCCGCAGGTTCACTAGTCGCATACACTTTAAATATTACAACGATTGATCCGTTAAAATATAATTTACTTTTTGAAAGATTCTTAAACCCTGAAAGAATAACCATGCCTGATATTGACGTTGATTTTGAAGATACAAGAAGAGAAGAAGTTATTGAATATTGTATAAATAAATATGGATTAAAAAAAGTTGCCTTAATTGTAACCTTTGGAACACTAGCTGCTAAACAAGCCATTAAGGATATATGTCGTACCTTAGATGTCGATCAAAAAAGAGTGGACAATTTAAGTAAACTATTAGACTCTAAATTAACTTTAAAACACAATTATCAAAATCCTAAAGTAAAAAAATATTTAGAAATAAATTCAGAATTTAAACCGATTTATAAAATTGCTTCTAAATTTGAAGGCTTAAAACGTCACACATCACTTCATGCTGCTGGCATCGTTATGTCTAAATATAATTTAGATGATTATATTCCACTAGATAAAACTCATGATGAATTTTATGCTACCGAATATGATAAGGATCATTTAGAAGAAATTGGGTTACTTAAAATGGATTTTTTAGGCTTAAAAAACTTAACTTTAATCACTAATATTTTAAAAGAGATAGATAACTTAGAATTTGATACTATTCCTGAAGATGACAAAGAAGCTTTAAATATCTTCACTACGGTTAATACAGTTGGTATTTTTCAGTTTGAATCCGAAGGAATGAAAAAGTTTTTACACAAATTTAAACCTCAAACTTTCGAAGACATTGTTTCCGCTCTTGCACTATTCCGTCCAGGACCAATGAAAAATATCAATTCATATATTAGAAGAAAAAGAGGCCAAGAGAACATTGATTATTTCCATAAAGACCTAGAACCAATTTTAAAACCAACTTATGGAATTATTGTCTATCAAGAGCAAATAATGCAAATTGCAAATGTTATGGCTGGATATTCAATGGCCGAAGCTGATTTGCTTAGAAGAGCCATGAGTAAAAAAAGTGAAAGTATTTTACTAAAAGAGAAAGACAAATTTATCAATGGCAGCATAGAAAAAGGTTATAGTAAGGAACTTGCCGAAAAAGTTTATAATATGATTTTTAAATTTGCTGATTATGGATTTAACCGTTCACATTCAGTCGCCTACGCGATGATAGCCTATCGTATGGCTTTTCTTAAAGCTCATTATCCTAAATTATTCATGAAACATTTACTTTCTGGAGCCATTAATAGTGAAATCAAAACCAAAGAATATATATATGAATGTAGTAAAAACAACATATCCATTCATAAGCCAGATATTAATTTAAGTACTAGTAGTTATGAAACTGTAAATAATCAAATTATTTTCCCACTAACAAACATTAAAAATGTTGGTGTGAATGCCGCTAAAACAATTTTAAAAGAAAGAGAAAAAGGTAAATTCAAAGACATCTTTGATTTTGCCTCTCGTTGCTATGGTGGATCAGTCACTTCAAAAACTTTAGAAAATTTAATCTATTCAGGAGCCTTTGACTCGTTTGGATTTAATAAAAAAACTTTAATCAAAAACCTCGATATTATAATAAATTATAGTGAAATTGGAGCTTATGTAGCAGATGACACTTTTAAACCTGAACTAGAAATCTGTGAAGAATTTTCTAGTAAAGAACGTATGAAACAGGAACTAGAAATTTTTGGCTTTTATTTAAGTAATCATCCAATCACCGAATATAAAAAAAGAAATCCTAACACCATCGAACTAAAAGATTTAAATTCATATTTTGATAAAGTGATTGAAGCCGTTATATATGTTGATAAAACAAAAGAAATAGACACAAAAAACAAAGATAAAATGATGTTTATCACTGGTAGTGATGAACTATCACAAGTAGATATTGTCGTCTTTCCGAGAGTCTATGAAAATATGCCGATTATTAATAATGGAGACATCCTAAAAATAATAGGTAAAGTAGAAAAAAGATACGATCAATATCAAATAGTGGCCATTAACATAGTAAAGTTAGAAAATTAAATATGGCTCTATATTTTTCTTAAAAAATATGTTATTCTAATAATAGAGGTGAACAGAATGAAAGGGGAAAAAGGAAAACTAATTTTAGTATATATTTTAATGCTTTTAGTAATTGGATTAATTATTGCTTTAACTTTTGTTATTTTAAATAACAAACCAGAAGAAAAGCAACAAGAAAGTACCGCAACTGATACACCTACTGTTGATGTAAACCCATATCCAAATATATCAGAAGAGTGTACTTTTAATCTTACAATGGATGAGTATAATGCTTTAACTGGACCTAGATGTAAAAATGGATATAGTCGTTATAATGTCACAGGACTTAATATTGGTGGAAAGTCTATAAACATATCTATCATTTATACTGATATAGATGGCAATAAAGCTGGTATATATGTAAATGATCGTAGAGCTACGACTAAAATTGATAATCTTAGTAATATTAAATTTGGAGTGTTTGATGATAAAATATTCATCTTAGATAATAATAACAGTGAATCAAATGTTTTAGTATATTCATCTGATGCTATTCAGTTATATAATTTAAAAGAAA
>CALVIJ010000045.1 GCA_944329505.1 uncultured Bacilli bacterium
CTGATACTTTTGAAAAATCTCCACAAAATTAGTAAAACCCCCTCTAAAAGTTGTCTAAAATATTGACAAAATCCCAATAATATTATAAAGTTTTATTAACATTGTACTAATTATAACATATAAAATTGACATTACAGTTTTATTTTTTCTTTTATTTTCTCAAATATTTTTTTTGCGCATTCTTGATAATCGTTATTATTTAAAATCAAATCAGGGTTTAAAGGCTCCTCAAATACTGAATTAATTCCCGTAAAATCCCTAATAATATTCTTGCGAGCTTTTTTATACAAACCTTTTTTATCTCTTTTTTCACACTCTTCTAATGGCGTATTTAAATATATTAAGAAAAATTTATCACCAATTATTTTCTTGGCCATTTTTCTATTTATTTCTAATGGACTAATAAAAGCAGTTATACAAATTAAACCAGCTTCATTCATTAATTTAGCCACTTCAGCAATTCTTCTAATATTCTCTATTCTATCATCATCAGAAAAAGACAAATCTCTATTTAAACCTAATCTAATATTGTCACCATCTAATAACATAGTATGAAACCCATTTAGATTTAATATTTTATCAAGTTCATTGGCAATTGTACTCTTTCCAGAACAAGATAAACCTGTAAACCAAACTGTAATAGGATTTTGACATAATGTTTTTTTTCTCTCTTCTGAAGAAATACTAATACTTTGATAAAATAAATTTTTATTTTCTAATATTTTATTTACTGTCGCACATGAACTAGTAACATGCGTTAAACGATTAATTAATATTAATGATCCTAATGATTTATTATGTTTGAACTCAGAAACTGCTATTTTTTCTAACACTTCTAAATCACAATTAATTATTTCGTTTTTACATACCTTTTCAAAATCAATTATTTTCTCCTCAGTATCTATATCAATTTTATAATTTACTTTTCTAATATAACACAATGTACTAACAGTACCTAAGTTAATATAATAAGCACTATCTATTTTTAATTTTTCCTCATCCATCCAAAGCATTGTAACATTAAAACTGTTAGTAACATAAACATTATTATCATTTGTTAAAACGCAGCCCCTAGAAATATCAATTTCTTTATCTAAAGTTAATGTAACAGCCTCTCCATAATGGACTTTTGTAACTTCTTTATCTAAATTATACAATCTTTCAACATGAGCCGATTCTTCACTCGGTAGACAAGTAATTATGTCACCAACTTCTATACTTCCTGAAGTCACATTACCTTGAAAACCTCTGAAAAACTGATTAGGTCTACATACTCGTTGAATAGGAATAATAAATTTTTCTCCTATTTTTTTATTTACTTGAATATCTTCCAAATATTGCATAAGAGAAGTGCCATTGTACCATTTCATATTATTAGATTTAATAGTAATATTATCACCAATAGTAGCACTTATCGGAATAATGTTTAATGATGAATACTGATAATTTTCAAATAAATTTTGTATTTTCTTTTTTATATTATCAAATATTCTTTTATCATAATCAACTAAATCCATTTTATTGACAACAACTATATAATCTTTTATTCCCATCATCATACAAATCTTGAAATGTCGTTTTGTTTGAATTTGTACTCCTTTTGTTATATCTATTAATAAAATTGCTAAATCTGCCTTGCTTGCACCTACTGCCATATTTCTTGTATATTCTTCGTGTCCTGGACAATCAAGAACAATAAAATTTCTCTTTTTGGTATTAAAATATCTATAAGATACATCAATAGTAATACCTTGTTCTCTTTCTTCATCAAGACCATCTAGCAATAAAGCATAATCAATTTTTTTCCCATCTTTAATTTTACTATCTAATTCAAGTGTTTTTTCTTGATCTATATATAGCAATTTTGAATCATATAATAAATGTCCAATTAAAGTGCTTTTACCATCATCCACACTACCACAAGTTAAAATCTTTAACTGATCAATCATTAAAAATATCCCTCCTTTTTTCTTTTTTCCATATTTGTATTATTCTCATGATCTATAACTCTACTAGTTCTTTCACTTGTTGTAGCAGATAAAGTTTCTTCAACAATTTTATCCAATGTGTCCGCATCTGAAATGCATCCTCCAGTTAATGGATAACATCCCAAAGTTCTAAAACGTATCTTTTTTCTTGTAATTTTAGATTTATCAATATACTTTAATATTCTGTTATCATCAATCATAATTAAGTTACCATTCACTTCAACAACATCACGTTCTTTTGAAAAATACAAAGAAACTACTTCAATTTTTTCACGTTTAATATATTCCCATATATCTTTTTCCGTCCAATTAGACAATGGAAAAACTCTAATTGATTCACCATCAAATAGCTTTGTATTATACAAATGCCATAATTCAGGGCGTTGATTTTTTGGATTCCAATTATGTGTTTTATTACGAAAGGAGAAGATTCTTTCCTTAGCCCGAGATTTCTCCTCATCGCGCCTTCCACCACCAAATGCAGCAGTAAAGCCATATTTATCAAGTGCCTGTTTCAATGCTTCTGTTTTCATTATATCAGTATATACTGAACCATGTTCAAATGGATTAATATTATCTCGTACACCACTTTCATTAGTATACACTAGTAAATCAATACCATTTTTTTTTGCTTGCTCATCTCTAAATTTAATCATTTCATGAAATTTCCATGTCGTATCAATATGCAAAAATGGAAATGGCGGCTTTTCTGGATAAAAAGCTTTAAGCGCAAGATGCATCATAACAGAAGAATCTTTTCCAATTGAATAAAGCATTACTGGTTTCTTACAAGTAGCTGCTACTTCTCTAATAATATATATTGCTTCAGCCTCTAATCTATCTAAATTATTCATGTTTCTCAACTCCTTAATATTCAATTAAAACATAACAATCATATTTTTAACATTAAATATTCATTTTCGATTAAAATCTCTTATTTTTTGTTTTGCATAACTCGTATGAGCTTTTTCTTTCCAATCATCACGTGGTCCAAATGACAAATCATCAGTTACAATTCTAACCCTATCCTTATTTTGCAAAATATAATCGATTGGAACATATTCATCATTGACAAAAACACCAACCATTGTGTTTCCAATATCAGTATTAAGTTTATAAGCAAAATCTATTGGTGTTGCACCTTTTGGTAATTCTATAATATCACCTTTAGGAGTATACACATAAACTTTATCAGAAAACAATTCATTTTTAACTTGATTGACGAATTGTTGATTGTCACCAAACATTGAATTAATTTCCATTAATGATTGAAAAAATTGAAATTTTTCTTTTAAATCTTTCTGCATTATATCTCTTGCTTTACCTTTTTCTGCATCCCAATATACAGTTAATCCAAAAGAAGCTATTTTATCCATTTTAAATGTTCTAATTTGCGTTTGTACCAGTCTACCATCTAACCCAAAAACTGTTGTATGTAATGACTGATACATATTTGTTTTTGAATTACATATATAATCTTTAAATTTATTATTTACTGGATGATACTGAGAATGTATAATTCCTAAAGTTCTATAACAATTTTCAACCTCATCCACCATAATTTTTAATGCCAACAAATCATGAATGTCAGAAAGTCTATGTCCTTCATTTAATCTTTTATATATACCATATATATTTTTGGTTCTCACTTTTATTTCATTAGGAATATTCTTATCATTTAACAAACGTTCAATTGTTCCTAACATTTCTCCTAAACATTCAGCACCATCTTCTTCTATCTTTAATTTCTTTTCTTCAATTCTTTTATACATATCAGGTTTTAAATATTGAAGTGATAAATCTTCTAGTTCAGACTTAATTCTATATGCTCCTATATAATAAGCAAGTGGTACAAATATTTCCATTGTTTCTAAAGCATTTTCTTTTTGTTTAAATTCTGATTTAAATTGTAATGTTCGCATATTATGAAGTCTATCTGCGAGTTTAATAATAATTATCCTCACATCTTCAGTTATACCAGTAATAATTTTTCTAGTATTTGCGTAATTTTGATCTTGTTTTGAAGAAAAATTCATTTTAGCGAGTTTAGTAACCCCATCAACTAAATCAGCAATATTTTGATTAAAATCATGAGCAATGTCTTCCTTTGTAATTCTTGTATCTTCTAATGTGTCATGTAACAAGCCAGCACAAACAGTATCCCTATCTGCATGTAATTCAGATAATATATATGCTACATTTAAAGGATGACTAATATAAGGTTCCCCACTTTGCCTATATTGTCCCGCATGTAAATCACTTGCATAGTCATAAGCTCTTCTTACAATTTCGATTTCTTCAGGATTATACTCTTTCAATATTCTAACCAAATCATCTAATACAATATTTTTCATATAACACCACCCAATTACAAAAAAAGCATGACACACTTATGCTATTATCGTCATACTTCCAAGGAAAATAAAAGTCACAAAAGACATTATATTTATGCTATATAATGATTTCCAAGAAAATAAATAAATTTTTAATGTACATCCCCCTTGCGCCATCTTATTTCCCCTCTCAAGAAATATTTATAACTAAATTACTACACTATTAAATGTTTTGTCAACACATTCTTCACATTTTTTACAAATTTTACCATTTTTAGATATATTTTAACATACAAAAAAATTACTTTAATATAAACTAGTTTATAAAAAATTAATATATTATAAGACTTCAAGCTTGTCCATCATACAGAGGGTATAAAGGTATCCACCATGACCAGCATCTACAACAACCTGTAAATTATTCACATAACCACCTCTACATTAAAATATGTAATAGTAGGGCTTTAGTTACAAAAAAAAGATAGATGTTTAGTATCTATCAAATAAATTAATCAAAATTCAAGCCAACTTCATAAGGAAATAAAATCGACAATTCTTTAGGTTCATTTATAAAGATTATTCTTTTAGCATAAGCTACCATAAAGCCAAATTCAAACATTGTTCCTTTACCTATTTTACCATCACGATTACACACAATAATTGCATCTGCTCTTCTTGAGAAAATTCTTAAAAAATTCCAGTTACACACAATCTGACTCTTTTATTATCAACAACTCCAACTACATCTCTTAATTCATCCAAAAAATCATCAATTTTTTAATAATTTGTTATTAACTAAAGTTTCATTAAAAAAACTTGTTTCTTTTTTAGCAACCTAAATGTTTTCTGTTCTAATTGATATATGCTTATATCATTAGTATTAAAATGTACAAATATTTTATCCTTTTTCATAGACTTTTCACTCCTTTATTTTCTATCTAAATTTTTATAATTTAAGGCATTCAAATATTTATTGAGAAATACATCCTTGTTCTTCGAATTATACTGCATAATAAATCGAGGGTGCTCAAGTGGAATAATAGTGCCAAATAAATGATATTTTTCATTGAGTTTTAATAAAAATTTATAATTTTCACCACTGCCAATACAATAACAAACACTAGTATCAATATTAAAATGAATTTGCATACGTAATGATTCCAAAATAAATGAATACAACATATTTTCTAATTCCTTGTTCTCATAATAATTACAATTCACTTCATTACCCTTTGAATTAATTTTAACTATACCAAGAGGACAAACAAACCCCATATAAAAATCACTATAAAATTTTGAACATCCTCCATATTCACTCATTACTTCATATAAAAAATTAGAAGAAGATTTATTTACATAAAAATTGTCAATAACAATGCCGGTTTCTAACTGAATGTGTGCAGCATCTTCAAACGGTATACCAGTAATTGCCGTTCCACGGCGAGCTGGAGAACTACCTAATATTAAACGGCGAATTTTATTATCATTATAATATTTCTGATAAAACAATGTTGTTATTTTTTTTACTTGATTCTTAGAATCACCACTAAATGGATTTATTATTTTATATCCTTTTGGTACATCCAACGACATTCTAGATAAAGATTGATCAAATCTCAATATTTTTTGTGCTACACTTCCTTTTTCAATCACGAGAATACCTCCTTTATTCAATCTTAACTATCATCAGATAATGATAACTAACCTTCTTCTTTAGATAAAACACAATTAAAAAAACTATTCACTTATTCTAACATTAACTCCATCAACGTTCTTATAAAGCCTTTTTTTATTCTTCGACATCTTTTTAACAATTTCATCTTCTAAATCAAAACCTAACATTTCAGATAATCCCATCAAATATATAGCAATATCCGCAAGTTCTTCATTTAAGTCATCTTTCTTTTTATTATAAGCCTCAAAAGCCTCACCAACTTCTCCATAAAGTAAGCAAAATTCTTTCTCAATATTCGTTGTATTAAATCCTTTATTAAGTTTATTTTGCCATATTTCTTTCTGCATTTCCTTTAAATTCATAACTATCATCTCCTTAATACCATTTTTATTATAACCACCAATTCTTACCAAATCAACCCTAAATCAATCATAACTAAAAAGACATGTAAAACCCACATGTCTTCTTAATACCATTTTTTATTTATCCTAATTTCATCTTTATGACTAAGGGTAACTACATCCATTTGCATAGGACACAAATGATTAAATGGATGTAATAACTTAGGTGCACAATCCTGAATTTTAACTACCCCACCAGTAATTAAAATGTGATTATTACCTAATTTTCTAAGTCCTCTAACATCTTTAGGGAAAAATGTTTTTTTAGGACTAATTACCCCTCTTCTAAAGTTTCCAAAGCCGAAAGGCACACACCCATCATGAGTATGACCACATATAATCAAATCATAATTCTTTAATAAGCTTTTGCACCTCTCATCATAACTAAATTCCGGAGAATGAATAAGTGCGATTGTTGGTAACTTCTTATTAACATTCTTATAAAGCATATCATGACTTTTAAAATCATCGTAGAAAGCTTTAAAATCATATTTTTTCTTACTATAATATTCTTTAGTTTCAGTATAACCCATAAATAAAATATTATTATCAGAGTAAACACTATTATCTAATAATGTCACACCTTTAATATTTCTAATAACACTACTAACTTCTTTTATATGATTACTATGATTTTTTCGATGGATATAATCATGATTACCTAAAATGACAAAAGTTTTAGAAATACTAGTCGATGTCTCAAGTAAATCCTTAAGTTTTGTAACAGAACTAGTATTATTTAACTCCTCAACTCTATCTATCAAATCACCAACAAAAACGATATAATCAGCTTTCTCTTTCAAAATCTGTTTTTTCAACAATTCAATTTTCTTAAAACTGACCATATCACTAATATGAACATCACCAATTACTAAAATTTTCAAATCATCTTT
>CALVIJ010000046.1 GCA_944329505.1 uncultured Bacilli bacterium
CGGTATATTTATCTTGTTTATTAATTTTTCCATTAGCTAAGGCAATGACACGGTAGCCATCTTTAGCTAGGTTTTCATTTTGATTATCTAAAATAGAAGAGTTTATATCATTTTCTACTAAGTTAATATTGGTACAAAATGATTTTACGACTTCTAATGAACCTTTGACTGTACAGTAGGTTTCACCATCTTTTTCATAGAATACTGCAGAGTATTTGTTTTCAGATTCATAAGGAATTATTTCTAATTCTTTTATGTTATTTGTTTCTACATTAAGTTTTTTACCTAATACTTTGAATGCTATATCAATAGAATCTCCAACCCTTTTATTTTCATCTACTTCGGCTTCATTATTAATTACACCTAATAGTGAGATTTCTTTAGCTAATTCTATATTGTCTCCAGTTACTTCACCCTCAAAACTAAATCCAGTTCCAGAGATGTTATATTCAGTATTGTTAGGAAGTAGGATTTTTTTGGCAGTTTGTTCATTAACGGTTAGAGTTCCTGTTTTATCTGAGGCAATAACTGTACAGCTTCCTAGTGATTCAGCTGATTTTAATTTTCTAACAATGACATTTCTTTTAGCCATTTTATTTGAAGCAATTGTAAGAGCCATTGTTAGGGCTAGTGGTAATCCCTCTGGCATTGCTGATACGGCTAGGGCAATGACTGATAAGAAGATTTCATTATAAGGAACATCTTTAACAATTAATAATATAGCTATGACAATAGCAACAATTAAAACTAACATACTGATTTGTTTTGAAAGTTTTTCAACTCTAATTGTTAAAGGTGATTTTTCATCTTCAGCATTGTTTATACTGTCGGCTATTTTACCGATTTCAGTATCAATGCCAATTCCAACGACAACAGCAGCAGCTCTTCCGGTTACAACGGTAGTTCCTGAAAAGGCCATATTTAATTGTTCGGCAATTAGAACTTTTTCTTTGTCTATTGTTTCGGCGTTTTTGTTTACGTGAACACTTTCACCAGTTAAAATAGATTCATCAACCATTAAGTTATGAGAATCTACTATTCGCATATCGGCGCTTATTTTATCACCAGATTCTAGTAATACGTAGTCGCCTATTGTTAAATCTTCGGCATCTACGGTTACTATTTCGCCGTCTCTCATAACTTTAGCTTTGGTGGTTACTAAGTTTTCAAGAGCTTCAGCGGTGTGATTTGCTTTGTTTTCTTGATAAGCACCCATAATTGCATCAATTAAAACTATGAATGCGATTGCGATAGCATCCACCGTTTCTCCGGCAACAAATGAAACGATGATTGCGACTAATAGCAATATAATCATTGGGTCTTTAAATTCGTTAAAGAAAATTTTTAAAATACTATCGGGTTTTTTTGGGGGTAATATGTTTTTTCCGTATTTTTGTTGTCTTTCTATAACTTCATTTTTACTTAACCCTTGATTACTGGTTTTTAATAATTCCATGACTTCTTCTGTTTTTTTGTTATACAATTGATTCAACTCTCCTTTTTCTATTTTAATATACAATTATTATGTGTCTTTATTTAGTATGTATTAACATTATACTAAAAAAAACTAGGGTTAGCTAGTTTTTAGGTAAGGTTATAGTAAAAGAAGTTTCTTCGTTTTCACTTTTAACGGTTATTTCACCACCGTGTAATTTGATTATTTCCTGGGCAATGGCTAGTCCTAAACCTGAACCACCGAGTTTGGTGTTTCTGGAATAATCTACGCGATAGAATTTATCGAATAGTTTATCTAACTCATTTGGGGTTAGGGTTTTACTTTTATTAGATATGGTTATGATTAGGTCTTTTTCTTCTTTTGTATCTATATTTATTTCACTATTTTCATAACTATAATTAATGGCGTTTTTAATTAGGTTGTTGAAGACTCTAGCCATTTTTATCGAATCAGCTTTGGTGAAGAAATCTTTTTCTGGGGAAAAATTGATTTTTTTGTTTTGTTCTTTTAAAATTGGATAAAATTCATCAATGACTTGATTGATTAGTAAGGTTAGATTTAATCTTTCTTTTTTGATGGTTAATGTTTCAGAGTTATATTTGGTTATTTCAAATAATTCATTGATTAATTCTTCTAGTTTGTTTGATTTTTCTAAAGCTATTTTGATGAATTTATTTTTTTGTTTAGTACTTAAATTTTTTTCTTCATCTAAAAGTGATAGGTAACCTATGATAGAGGTTAGGGGAGTTTTAAGGTCGTGAGCTAGATAAACGATGAGGTCATTTTTCTTTTGTTCGTTTTCTTTAGCTAGACGTTCATTAAATAAGGCTTCTTTTTTTATTTGGTTCATGGTGTCTTCGGCTTCTTTTAGTTCATCTGGTAGTTTTATTTTTTCGTCGGTTTTACTAATTAATTTTCTACTTTCAGAAACTAAGGCATCGATGTAAGATAATGATTTCATTAGGGTTATAGTGAATATAACAATAAACCCTATGAACCATATGATGAGTAGGAAAAAGCCTTGATAAAATATACCGGTTAACAAAATATATAATGGATCGTCAGGGTACCAAGTTACACTAGAACATAGGTGGTAACCAACGATGTATACAAGGATAAAACAAATTGTATATAAAACGGTTGTTTTGAATAATCTTTTTAGAAATTTAAATGTAAGTTCTTTACCATATTTATTTGTTTGCATGTGAACCTCCTATATTAGTCTACCAAATAATAACGGATAGCAAAAGAAAAATGTACCTAAGTAACTTATAGTAATGTAGAGAAAAGCATCTTTAGAGTTTAGGTCTTCTAATGATTTATTAAATATTTTCATATATATTTTCCATATTAAGTAACCGATTAGGGCACCTAAAGTATTGGCAATTAAATCATCTATGTCGGTGGCTCTTAGGGTTATTAATTGAGATAGTTCAATAAATAGGGAAAATAGAAATCCGAATAGGATTGTTGGAGCTAGCTTTTGATACTTTTTCCATAGAAAGGGGAGGAGAAAACCTAGAGGAATAAACATAATTATATTTAAGATAAAGCCAAAAGTTATATTAGTTAAGGGGGTTATATTTATATTAGCTTTTATGATATCTGAGTTATTTGATAGGCTATAGAGGATATCACTTAAAGAGCCAATACCTGTTAGGTCATAGATTTGCCAGATGTAGAGTATATATAGAATACTGAAGAAGATGTAGGATTTTGATTTTTTCTTTTTAAAACAAATATATATTATACAGGGAATAAGTGCGCATAAAAGACTATATATTGTGATAATGTTAAAATTAAACATGATTATTTTTCAATTTTGTAACCTACACCCCATATAGTGTTTATATATTTTATTTTATCTGTTTCACCTAATTTTTCTCTTAAGTGACGGATGTGCACCATTATAGTGGCACTTGAAGATGGATAATAAGGTTCTTTCCACACTTCTTCAAATAATTTTTCGGTAGTTATTACTTTATTTGGGTTTTCAGCTAAAAGATAGAGAATTGCGAATTCAGTTGGAGTTAATGGTATTTTTTTACCATCTTTTAAACATTCGTGTTTATCTTTATCTAAGGTTAAATCTTTGATAGCTATTATTTTATTATTATTTTGATTATAACTAGTATATCTTCTAAGTTGGGCTTTTACTCTGGCTAAAAGTTCTAGAGGCATAAAAGGTTTGGTTATGTAATCGTCAGCCCCTATATTTAAACCTTTTATTTTGTCGGCATCGGTTATTTTGGCAGTAACCATGATTATTGGAAAGTTATATTTTTTTCTAATGTTTTGGCATAAGGTAAAGCCATCAATTCCTGGCATCATGATATCTAATATAGCTAGATCTATATTTCTTTGTTTGATTATTTTTAAAGCTTTTTCACTACTATAACATTTATATACGGTGTATCCCTCATTTTTTAAGTATAATTCGATTAAATCAGCAATTTCTATTTCATCATCGACAACTAAGATATTCATATGTTTCCTCCTAAATATTCTTCTAAGGTTATATTTTGATTTGTTATTTCTTTGGCAGCTTTTTTACCGACATAGCGGTAGTGCCATGGTTCGTAATCTATTTTGGTTATTTCATATTTATCCTGTGGATATCTTAAGATAAATCCATATTTGTATGCATTATTTTTTAGCCACTCCCACATTTGCTCATTCTCATCATAATGTCCCTCGTTACTAAAGTCAATAGCTAATCCTGTTTCGTGTTCGGAATGTCCTGGGGCTTGAACAGTTAACATGGTTTGTTCGTAGGCTTTTTCTTCAGTGTATCCCTCATTTTGATAGCTTTGCATTTTATTATTGAACATTTGAGTTTGCTGCTTTTTAGAACGATATGCATTGTTTACTTTTAAGGTTATATTATCTTTTAATGCGGCATTATACATATCTACTAAATCATTGTATATTATATCGGATACTTCTTTTTCTTGAAATTTGACTAAGTTTAAATTAACATTGTCTGGAAAAGCATTTTCACTATTAACTAATATTAAAGGATTAATTTCACTGATTGGATTAACTGATGAATAGGCATAAGGTTTTTGAAGATAGTAAACTAAATATATAAGTAGTACTCCTATAGTTAAAGCTAATAATTTTTTCATAAATATCACCTCTAAGGCAATATTAATATGGAATGGTTTAATTATAAGCTTTTTTAATTAATTATTAAGAGAATTTAAGAAAATATTAAGAAAAAAGATGAGGTTTTACCAACCCCATCTTTGGACGCTATATTTAACGTTAGAACTTGTAGATAAATGAATTGCAGGATTGGTTTCAGTTACATAGGCTAAATCCATATGAACTATACCATTTGCCCAAGCATTTTTCATTGCACTACCAGTATCTAAAACGATAGCGGTGAAGGTGCCTAAGTTTGGATTATCTACCTTGATGATGGTTCCACATGGGAACTTATCTAAAGCGGCGGCAATTATTCTAACATTACCATATTCGTCATCATTATAAGTCATACCATCTCTAGTTAGACTGTGATAACTTCCGTTTTTAGTTTTACAAGCTAGAGTTCCAGCTCCAGAACACCCTACGCAGTCTGCACCATATCCAGTCATTTTTCCTACATATTCGGCTTCGTCTCCAGTTCCAATTTCGATTTCTGCATTTTTAGGACTTTCGATGACCGTTTCATTATTATTTTCATCGACATAAGCTAGTCCAGTATGCCCCTCTTCTTTTGTAATAGTGACGCCAGTAGGAATTTTACTGTTATAGGTTTTGACTGTATCATATTCTAGGACTTTTGTTAAAGCCACAGAATTTTTAGTCTGGTTTAAATTTTTTACTTCAAATTTCGTTTCTGAAATTAGGTTACCAGATGTCATTAACCCTGTGATAGTTAGGATACTTATTAGTAAAGCAACTCCTAAATATCGCAGGTGATCTTTATTCATATTTCACCTCATATTTCAAAATTGAAACCATTTAAAGTATACCATATTTATAGTCTTAAGTCAAATTGCTGACAAGCCGTTTGCGTTGTAATTTCAAGGGTTTTTGCGTAATCTATACTCTTTAGCTGGGAGATTTTGGCAGCAACGTATTTGATGTTTTCCGGTTCGTTTTGATGACCTCTAAGAGGTTCAGGAGTTAGATATGGACTATCGGTTTCTAAGACAAAATTATGAATATCTAAGGCTGTAACTATTTCTTTTAGTTTCTTTTCGTTTTTAAAGGTTAAAACACCTCCTATACCAAAAGTTACATCTAATTCCATAAATCTTTTTGCCATTTCTAGACTACCACTATAGCAATGCATATTGCATTTTGTTTCTTTGTTTTTATACTCCTTTATTATATTATATGTATCTTCGATGGCATCTCGACTATGAATGACTATTGTTTTTTTATAAATATTTGCGAGTTTAATTTGTTTGATGAATAGTTCTTTTTGTTTTTCTTTATTTTCTTTGGTGTAATGATAGTCTAATCCTATTTCCCCGACACCTACTATTTTAGGATGAGTTAAATATTTTTCAATATTTTTTAAATCATCATCCGTATAAGTATCAGCAAATTCAGGATGAATACCGATAGTACCGTAGATATTATGGTGGGTTTCACAGAGATTAATTACTTCTTTAATATCTTGTGGACTAGCAGTACTTACTATCATTATATTATCTTCCATGTGTTTTATGATTTCTTCTGGGTTTTCATAATCTTCTTTACTTATATGACAGTGGGTATCAATCATCATTTTTCATCACCTTTTTCATTATAACATTTTTGTGCAAAAAAGAAGAACTATTTAAGTTCCTCTTTGTGTTCAATTTTCTTGATATAGATAAATCTAATGAAGCAAGTAATCATAAATAATAGATAGGCTAAATCTAGATAGTTAAATTTATTTACAATATTTATACTCAAGTAAATTATTATTAAAACAAACATCACACCAATACCACTAATTTGTTTGGTCATGTTTATCCCTCTCTAATATTTATTCGTCCTCTTTAAGGATAACACATGGTTTATTTAATAGGCAAGGTTTTATAGAAGTTTTTTAACGACAATTTACAACAATTTACGTTAATTTTGTAATTTTTTAGCAAAATCATCTTTATCTATTCTAGCAAATAGGATTTCTGGGTTATTTAACTTGATGCCTGGATCCATACCCTCAAAGGTTTTAGTAGATTCTACTGAACGGTTTTGGGTATTTAATTGTTTGAATATTTTATCAGCTGTTTCTGGTAAGAATGCTTGGAGATAAACGCTGGCTATTCTGATACTTTCAAGTAAGTTATATAAAACTGTTTGTAATCTTTCTTTTTTGGTTTCATCTTTGGCTAAAAGCCATGGGGTTGTTTCATCGATGTATTTATTACTTCTACGGCATAGTTCAATTATTTCTTCAATGGCTTCGGCAACTTTTAAATCATTCATTTTAGTTTCTATTCTATCACCTAGGGTTTTAGCTGTTTCGATTAAGTCTTTATCCATTTCTTCAAAAGCAGTTGGTTTATAGACTACACCATCAAAGTATTTATGAGACATATTTATAGTTCTATTTACTAAGTTACCTAGGGTGTTTGCTAGATCAGAATTAACTCTATCAATGATTAGTTCATAACCAATATTTCCATCATAACCATATGGAATTTCGTGCAAGACATAATATCTTATAGCATCTGCTCCAAATAGGTTAGCTAAATCATCGGCAT
>CALVIJ010000047.1 GCA_944329505.1 uncultured Bacilli bacterium
CTTTCATCGTGTCCTCCACCTAGGCCAGCACCTCTTTGACGACCAACGGCATCAATTTCATCGATGAATACTAGACAAGGAGCACTTTGTTTTGCTTGTTTGAACATATCCCTAACACGGCTAGCTCCGACTCCGACGAATAATTCGACGAATTCTGAACCACTTATGAAATAAAATGGTACGTTTGCTTCACCGGCTACGGCTTTGGCTAATAAAGTTTTACCAGTTCCTGGAGGGCCTACTAATAAGACACCTTTTGGAATTCTAGCTCCCATTTTTTGGAATTTTTTAGGATTTTTTAAGAAGTCAATTAATTCTGACATTTCTTCTTTTTCTTCTTCTAATCCAGCAACATCTTTAAATGTGACTTTGGTATTTCCACCACTTAAACGGGCTTTTGAACGTCCAAAATCCATTGATTTGCTATTTCCACCCATTTGTTTAGTAATAAGATAGAAACCAACTCCTACAATAATAAGCATTGGTAAGATATTAATTAAAAATAGTAAAAATGGGCTTGAGCTAGGATCAGTTGAAGTAGTTAATTTAAATCCTGCTTGTTCTTCAGCATCTAATAGTTTAACCATTGTTTCGTTAGTTAAAGGCATATTAAAGGCGAATGTTTCGTTTTCTTTATAGTCTTTAAGAGTACCTCTAATGGTATAAACATTGCTTTGACTGTTAGGAACAACATTTATTTCTTTGACTTCCTTATTTTCTACAGCTTCCATGAATTCACCATATGTGAGTTCATTAACTTTTGTATTCATTGTACCGACTAAGGCGTACATACAAAATAGAAAAATTGCGAGAAATAAATAAGGAAATAGTCCTTTTTTAACAACTTTTTTATTCATTACAAACTTCCTTTCTTTTGGTACCTAATTATTATATCATAGTTTTGCTGTTTTTCTCTATCAAATTTAGTTTTTTTTAGGCCAGGAAGCCAAATAATTTCGCCATTACTGTCAGTGACTATTGGCCATAGGTTTCTTTCACTTGTTGGAATTTTTTCATCGATAAAAACATCTTTTATTTTTTTTGTCTTATTTAGACCTTTTAAGACTATTTTATCACCATCTTTTTTTGTTCTGATGTGGATTGGCAATTTAATATCTTTAGAATTTATTTTGGTTACATAGTTAGATGTGTCATTTGTATTATCAACAATTTCTATTATATGATTGTTTGGTAATTCTAATGAGCTTTCTAAAATGTAATCATATTCTTCTACTTCTTTATTTTCTTCTATCCAAACATTATTATATGATTTAATTAAAATTTTATTATTTGGAAGATTTATTTTTTGATTTGGTTTATTATTTTTTACTATGGATAAAATGTTATTCACATGATTATCAGTTATTAAATTAATATCATCTTTATATGTTTGTTCTAAAATATTGTGGATAATTTTCTTTTGAATTATTGGTTCTTCTTTTAAAAACAATTCTAAATTTAATTTGTTTTCTTTATAAATGTTGGGAATTATTTTTTGTGTTTGGTTGTTTAAATACTCTTCAGTTTCGGTTAGGGTTTTACTAAATTCCAAAAACTTTAAATGAACGTTTTTGTTTTCATTTTTTAGGTGTGGTAAAATATATTTTCTTATACGATTTCTTGTGAAAACATCACTATCATTTGTCTTGTCTAAAGCATAAGGAATGTTATTACTTTTTACATAGTTTAATATTTCTGCTTTTGTTTTAGTGATTAATGGACGATATATTTTATAATTTTGTTTATTTGTTATTTCACTAAATGCGGCATAGCCTTTTAAAGATGATCCTCTAATTAAGCGCATCATGATAGTTTCCATTAAATCGTCACCATGATGAGCGGTTAATAGGTAAGGGGATGAATACTTTTTGATTAATGTTTCAAAGAATTCATAACGTTTTTTTCTAGCATAGTTTTCAGTATTTCCCTTGTATTCATCAATTGTCATATATTCAAAAATGATATTATTTTTTTCGCAGTATTCTTTAACCATTTTTGCTTCGTCATCACTTTCTTTTCTTAGTTTGTGATTAACGTGAGCACATACTATTTTTAAGTTCTTTTCTTTTTTTACTGTGGATAACAAATTTAATAACATCATAGAATCTGGTCCACCTGAGGTGGCGACAATGACACTTACATTATGAGAAATTTCTCTTTTTAATTTTTCTAAAATATCATTCATCTTCATCACCCCATTTAATTGGAGTAATACTGTGACTTACTAAGAAGTTATTGGTTTTAGAAAATGGCTTACTTCCGAAAAAGCCACGATGAGCGGATAATGGGGATGGGTGAGGACTTTCCACAATATAATGGTTAGGATTTGTAATTAAAGCTTTTTTACTTCTAGCAAAGCTACCCCATAAAATGAAAACGATTGGTTTTTCTCTTTGGTTTAATAATTTAATTAAATTATCAGTAAATGTTTCCCAGCCTTTATCTTTGTGGGATAGGGGAGTATCTTTGACAACTGTCATAATTGAGTTAAGCAAGAAAACTCCTTGTTTTGCCCAGTCTGTTAGATTGTTGTTTGTCCTGGTGACACCTAAGTCGTTTTTTAATTCTTTAAAGATGTTATCAAGTGAAGGTGGTCTTTTAACTCCCTCTTCAACTGAGAAAGAGAGGCCATGAGCTTCGTGCGGGCCATGATATGGATCTTGACCTAAAATAACAACTTTTACTTCATCGTAATCGGTATATCTTAAAGCATTAAAAATATTTTTATATTCTGGATAAATTGTTTTTTTACCATATTCATTTTTGACAAAAACACCTAAGTTTTTAAAATATGGTTTTTTCATTTCATCTTTTAAAAGTTCATCCCATTTTTTATTAATCATTATACTGCACCTCTCCTGCGATATATTGTAACATTTTTCCTTATAAATTAAAAGAAAAACCTACCAATAATTGGTAGGAACTATTTTATACGAAAATTGGCTTTATAATTGAAATAATATTCTCAAGACATTTTATTATTTCATCAAATTCAATATTTTGAGCATAATCATATTTATTAGCATATTTTTCCCATCTGTTTCTTAAAATCGCGCTATATTTAATTATAGTTACATTTTCTATTATATCTCCGCTAAAACTTCTTTTATCAAATGTTTTTTTAATTGCTTTTTTTAAAATTTCTTTATTTATTTTTTTCCACTCTTTAGTATAAATTAAATAAATATCATAAAAGTCGCGCATTCTACCATTTACTTCTAATCTGTTTAAAATTGTTTCTATTTTTTCTGCTAATATTGTTTCTATGTTATACGCCCAGACTGTAAGTACTTTATTATCTAGTAAGGTTTTATATTTATATGATATTTCTTTTGGTGTTATCGGATCTCCTGTAGCAATATCTATATGAAATTTTTCTTTTATTTCATACAGCTCAACCATCAGATTTATTCTAAAGCCTCCGTATTCATCTTCATCTCGTATTTCCTCCATTCCAAGAAAATTTATTTTTGCATTATCACTTATATCTATTGATATAATCTCTTTAATCATTTTAACTACATTTTCTTCAGTAAAATCAGCATTTTTAAATGCAGTATCTATATCCATTGTATTTCTGTTTTCAATGCCAAAAAATGTACTTAAATAGAAGCCACCTTTTAATATAAAATTGTCTTTATATTTACTTATAGATAGTCTTTCTATAAATCTATCATACATATATAATCTGAGTAATGTATTAAAGTCTATATTTTTTTCTTTGGAAATATTTTTCAATTTACTTTTTATTTGCATACTATTCATACATCAATTCTATAAAATTCATTACTTCTTCTTTTACGCCAAGTTTTTCAGCATACATAGAAAGTTTAGTAAGATTTTTATCCTTTCTTTTTATATATTGTTTTACACTATATTTAACGTGGTCTAAATCCATTCTGTTTTTAGATTTAATAATATCACAGATACATCTTTCAATATCATAGGCTTTTACTTTGTTTCCCATTGGAGTTTCAACATATTGTCTTCCTAATTCAAATATTTCTTTATCCACAAAGAAACAGTTATGCTCTAATAATTTTTTATTATGATAGCCTCTTTTTATGGTAATATCATATTTATTTGTTGGTGCTTTTATTGATAGCCCATGAAAATAAAGGGCGGTCATATGAGAATATGTTACATTTTCGATTCTAGCAATAAAAGTAAAATATTTATCTTCTATTTTTGTTGGATCAATATATATTCCATATTCTACCCATTCTAATAGTCCAAGTTTTTGCATTATGTGGAGATACATTCTATGTACTCCTCGTTGTGTCACTTGTTTAGCAGTAACATATCCATTATTTTCTTTAAGTATTTCTTTTATCATAATTATATTTTTGTTTTTTTCCCACTCCATAATATCACGCTTTCTTTGTCATTTTTACTACAATTTTATCATTTTTTAGTATAAGTGTCAAATTTTCAACATGTTTATTTGATAAAAACAAACATTTTAAAACCTACCAATTATTGGTAGGTAAATAATTATCTAGTTTTGTGATGTTCTTCTGCCGATGGTTTTAATCCTGGTTCTGCATCTAGATCATTTGACATATTGTAATTTTGCTCTAGCATTTCATCAGTAATTTCTTCGGCTGATGGTTTTAATACTGACTCTGCATCTGAATCATTTGACATGTTGTAGTTTTGCTCTAGCATTTCATCAGTAAATTCTTCGGCTGATGGTTTTAATACTGGCTCTGCATCTGGATCATTTGACAGGTTGTAATTTTGTTGTAACCTTTCGTCTGTGAATTTTTGGGCATTTTCATTGATTTGTGGCATGTTTATATTTCCATTAATATATGGTGTTATTTCAGCACTTACAGGAATGATTCCATTCGTTTTTAATTCACTTATTAAATCCATTAATTCATGTGCATCTAATCCAACTCCACCTAAAATTAAATCATAGCCACCTTTTTGATTTGGTTGAACAATATATTCGTTATTATTCATGTTCTACATCTCCTTTTCAAACTCATAATATCAAAACACAAATAAAAAAACAAGTAATATTTTCGATAAATCACTTGTCTTTACATTTATTTAAGTTGTTAGCTATTTCCGCAAATATTTCTATAGGCAGAGCTTCAGCTCTGACGGTTAGGTTTAAGTTATGTTTATTTAAAACTTCTTCTACTTTTTCTAAGTCATATCCTTTTAGATTATTTCTTAAGGTTTTTCTTTTTTGTTTGAATGAATCTCTAACTAATTTAAAGAAGATTTGTTCGTTATCAACTTTTATTTTGTTTTCTTTTTTAGTAAAGGATACGACGATACTGTCGACATTAGGTTTTGGTATGAAAACATTTCTACTAACATCTAAAAGTTTTTCCACAGTATAGTAATAGTTTAAAAATATTGAAAGGGAATTATAGTCTTTAGAATTGGGTTTTGCTTTAAATCTATCACCAACTTCTTTTTGGACCATAACAACTATTTTATCGATATTTAATTTATCTTCGATTAGTTTTACTATTATTGGAGTTGTAATATAGTAGGGCAGGTTAGCCACAACATAAATTTTTGAGTAGTTATATTTTTTTAGATCTTCTTTAACATTTCTTTTTAAGAAGTCTTCATAGATTATTTCGGTATTTTCTTCGATGTTTTTTTCTAAGATTGGTTTTACTTCTTTATCTATTTCATAAGCTATAACGTGCCCAGCGACTTTACCTAATTCACTTGTGAGGGAACCTGCGCCTGGGCCTATTTCAATTACTAATGTTTCTTTATCGATATTTGATTTATTTATTATCCTCTCAATAATGTTTTTGTCCACAATAAAGTTTTGTCCAAATTTCTTTTTAAAGTTAAAATTTTCTTTATTAAGTTCTTTCTGCATTTTTTTAGGAGAATATTCCATATACAAAACCTCCGACTATTTAATAATTAATTTGTTTTCTTTATAGAATTATTTATTATTTTATAAATTTCCATAACCACTAATACTAAAATGGCAATTAAGAATAAATAAACTAAATGTATAAATGGTATAGAAACTGTTTGTAAGAATTGTGATAATAATGGAACTTCCATAACAATCACTTGAAGTATTATAGCACTAAAGAAAGAAAATGCAATTAATTTATTATTTCTAAGTGGAAGGCTAAAGGCGGAACGGTGCTCACTACGGCAATTAAATACATGAATATTTTGAATGAATACCATTAAAGCCATAATATATCCACGAGCCATAGTAACATCCATATGTAATTTGTTTAATAACATATACCAAACAGTAAATACAACTCCACCAATTACTAGACCACCAACAATGATTTCTTGAAGTAATTCTTTATTGAAAATAGATTCTTGAGGGCTGCGAGGTGGTTCTTTAAGAATTCCTTTTTCGGCTTTTTCAAATGATAAAGCAAAATCTTGGAGACCATCAGTTACCATATTTATCCATAATAATTGAATGGCAACTAGAGTCATTGGTAAGTTTAATATTATTGATAAACAGAAGAAGGTTACTTCAGCTAAACCACAAGAGATTAGAAATAGAATAATTTTTCTAATATTAGCATAGGCAACTCGGCCTTCTTCAATACCAGAAACAATAGATTTAAAGTTATCATCAACAATTATCATGTCTGCTGTTTCTCTTGCTATATCAGTGCCACTACCCATAGCAACGCCGATATTTGCGGTTTTTAAGGCAGGGGCATCATTTACTCCATCGCCGGTTACAGCAACAAATTCACCTTGTCTTTTTAATGATTCAACAATTCTTAATTTTTGAATTGGAGTAACTCTAGCAAAGACCAATTTACGTCTAATAAAGTTATCAAAGCTTTTTTCTCCTTTGGCAAATTCTTCATCTACTTCGGTACCGGTTGTTACTTCATCAAAGTCTTGAGTAAGTTTTAAATCTTTAGCAATTGAGAATGCGGTTAGAGGATGATCACCTGTTACCATTAATACTTTAATACCAGCTGTACGGCAGTCATTAATTGAATCAATGGCTTCTTTTCTAATTGGGTCAATAAATCCAACCATACCCATGAATGTTAAACCTTTTATATCGTTTGCGGTA
>CALVIJ010000048.1 GCA_944329505.1 uncultured Bacilli bacterium
AAAAATTTAATGAAGATGAAATAAAGATGTGTGATGGGTTAGTTATTCAAGGTGGCCCACATTTAGGCAGTTCTCATATCTGCACACTTCATTATGCATATACTCATAAGATTCCTGTAATAGGTGTTTGTTTGGGGATGCAGACGATGGTAGGTTATGAATGGTTTAGGCAAAAACATTTAGGTAAAATCGATTATGATATTATTTCACAAGAGTTTAAGTATGAAGATGAACCCAATTATTTATATGATAAAAAAGGTCATAATAATTTAGATCCATTTAATATAAATGATATTGAGAAGTGTAAACATAAAGTTTTTTTAGACAAAAACTCTAGATTATATGAAATTTTTAATAAAGAAGTTTTAGATATGCCTTCTTTACACAATTCGATGGCTAGAGATGAGGCCTTTGATAAAGAAAATACTATTTTTAAAGTAACAGGGAAAAGTTTTGATAACGTAATAGAAGTTGTTGAGAGTAAAGATGACTGGTGGGCTGTTGGAGTGCAGTTTCATCCCGAATTAGAAAAAGAAAATTTAAAATTATTTGAAAAATTAATCGAAGAAAGTTCAAAAAATTAGAATATATTTAATTAGGACTAATTTGACGAATAATTATTTTAGGCTATAATATGTTTTACGACTTCTTGGAGGTGTTTTATGAAAAAAGAAGAATATCTAGGCATTATTACAGAAGAAGAATATAAGTTAATTAATGAACTTGTTCAAAATGGCAAATTACAAGAATATCATTATTTAATAGAAATGTTTGATAAATTAAAAAATGAACTAGTAGATAATATCGATAAGACACCAAATGAAATATATGATTTAATTACTTCTGATTATTTGAAAACCGTTAGAGGTGTCGCCCAACTTGTACCTGGTTTAAGTACAGGGATTAAAGATGCGAAAAGCGGAGTATCTATTTATACTTATGATGGTAAAGTAAAAAAAGATGGACAAAATATAGATGAGAACACTCGTTTTGATTTAGCTAGTTCAACAAAATTATTTACTAGTTTAGAGGCTTTGAAATTAGCTGAAGATGGTAAATTTGATTTAGATAAATTAGTTTCAGATTATAATAGTAAGTATGCGAAACTAAATATTCCAGTAGAGAAAATGGCTAAGTTTTATTATGATTTAAAAACTGATGGTAGATTAGATGAACGTGATGGAAAACTTTCTTTAAAAGAATTTCAAAGAAGATTATCTTCTACCACTATAGCCAAAGATTATACTTTTATATATAGTGATATTCCGTTTATTATTTTAAAAGATATACTTCCAAAATCAGACGAATATTTTAAGAAATATTTTAATGAAGAGATGAATTTATTACAAACTAGTTATGATAGAACTTTCGGAATTTTAACTGGTGGCAAAGAAAGTGAACTTAATTTAGTTCATGATCCTAAAGCTAGAGTGATGGAAAGATATAATTTAAATCCAGGCCATGCCGGTATTTATAGCACTTCTAAGGATTTAGTAAAACTATTCGATAACTTAAATAATGGATTTTTATCTAATGAGTCTATTATTAAAATGATTACCCCTGCTTTAGATACTCCTATTTTACTTAATCTAGATGGTACAATCGCCTTTAATAAAAATAAAGATGGTTATTCCTCTGGAGTTAAAGCTATTAATAGAGGTATGGGCGTTTATTATAAACATAAAGAGGGCATTAGAGTAAACGAAATGGCTAATGTAATGGGAAATGACTCTTTTGCGATTACCGGATTTACAGGTACTTGGGCAACCTTTGATTTAAAAAATCAGTTAACAGCTAATTTTCTAGCTAATCCTTTCTCTGATGAATCAGAAAGAGAAATAGTTATTGATAATGAAAAATTCAATATTGTAGATTGTTCTAAACATTTTGAAAATGATACTAAATTTAAAGTATTTGGAAAAACATCTAAAGTATTAGATAATGATGGTAATGTAGTAGAAAGTATTCCATTTACAAGAATAACAAACACTTTAAAGGAAGAACAAATATATACTTTACTTAAATTAAGGCTTGCAAAAAACGCCTTAATACGTAAAGCTGAACTTGAACAAAGTGGGGTTTTAAATGATGAAGTTGTTAATAGTTTTGAAAAATCTAAAACTATAAAAAGAAAATAATTATTGATTTATATATAATTAAAAACTTAAAAAATGATTTATGCATTTTCTTTTTTTTAATGTAATATAATTAAATGGGTGGAGTGTATGATGCTTTCTGATTTACAAAACAAAGATATTATTAATGTGTATGATGGTAAGAAAGTGGGTGCCATTATCGATGTTAGTTTAGATAAAGAGGGTAAGATAGTTGAGATGAGCGTTCAAAAAAGAAGATTTATATTTTTTAGTGGTGGAGTTTCTAAGATTAAATGGTCTCAGATTGACAAGATTGGTAAAGATGTTATACTAGTAAATGTGAATACCTAGGAGGTTGTTATGAAAATATTACTACATACTGGTAAGTTTAAAGATGTTGAAAAAAGCGGCGTTGGAAGAGCTATAGTACATCAAAAGAAAGCTTTAGACTTAATGCATATTCCATATACTACTAATCCTGAAGATGACTTTGATATTGTTCATATCAATACTATTTTTCCAGAATCACTTATGCTTGCAAAGAAGTGTAAACAAATGGGCAAGAAAGTCATTTTCCATGCTCATTCGACAGAGGAAGATTTTCGTAATTCGTTTAAACTTTCTAATGGAGTATCCCCACTTTTTCGTCAATGGCTTAAAGTGTGCTATGGATCTGCAGATCTATTAATTACCCCTACAGAATATTCTAAAAGAGTATTAGAAAAATATGATTTAGATAAAGAAATAATTCCAATATCTAATGGTATTGATTTAGATTTTTTTAAAGCTGATAAAGATAGTAGAAAAAGATTTAGAAAAAAATATGGATTTACTGATGATGATAAAGTAGTTATGTCTGTTGGACTTTATATTGAAAGAAAAGGAATTTTGGAGTTTTTGGAACTCGCTAGAAGAATGCCAGAATATAAATTTATTTGGTTTGGATATACCAAACCATCGCTTATTCCTGTTAAAATAAGCGATGCTATTAAAAATAAAACAGATAATGTTTATTTTCCTGGATATGTTGATAGTAAAGACTTAAAAGATGCTTATGCGGGATGTGATTTATATATTTTCCCAACTAAAGAGGAAACTGAAGGTATTGTTTTGTTAGAAGCTTTAGCTATGAAAACTAAAACTTTAATTAGTGATATTCCGATTTATGATGATTGGCTTAAAGATGGTGTGAATGTTTATAAAGCTAAAAATCTTGATGATTTTGAATATAAAATCAAATTAATCTTAAAAGATAAATTACCCGATTTAACTGAAGAGGGTTATAAAGTAGCCAAAGAAAGAGATATCAAAAAAATAGGATATAAACTAAAAAAAGTTTATGAATATGTTTTAGAGAAAGATTTAATAAATAAGCAATAAACAAGATAGTAAAAATTATCTTGTTTTTTCTTTACGTAAATCCAAACATAAAGTTATATACGTCTATTGCATATTTCTTTTATCTTTATTATAATTGTAATAGAAAATACTGGAACTATCGGTATTATAAAATGAATAAAAAAAATAAAATTATTCATAATAGAAGTATTAAGGAGAAAGGTAAAAATGAAAATAAGATTAAATAGTACACAGAGGAACTATATCATAATAGGACTATGTGCGATATTAGTAATAATGGGAGTAGGATATGCGGCATTTCAAAGTCAGTTAAAAATATCAGGAACATCTAATATTGGAAGTAACTTCTTAGTAAAGATTACAAACATAGAAGTATCAAATATTGTAGGAGGTGCAGCCGATAAAGAAGAAGTAACAACCCATACAGATACAACGGCAACTTTTGGAACAACATTGCAGTCTCCGGGTGATAGTATTACTTATGATATAACAATAGAAAACCAAGGAACCATTGATGCAATATTAAAGACTATTACAAAGACAGACACAAGTAATAGTGCAATCTTATTTACAACTTCTGGAGTAAATGAAGGAGATCCTTTAAATGAAGGAGAACTTGCAACTATGCAAGTTACAGTAACATATAATCCAGCTGTAACAAGTCAGCCAGAAGATTTAGATAGTACTTTAAAAGTAGACTTAGATTACGAACAAGCAGGAGGAAGTGTAGGACCAGGACCTGGAGGAGAAACTACAACTATCGGCGGACAAGATGTACCAGTTGTAGATTCAGGAGATGGACTATATAAAGATAAATATGAAGACGGAAGATATATTTATAAAGGTTCTAATCCAAACAATTATATAATTTTCAATAATGAAACGTGGAGAATTATATCTAAAGAAGTGGATGGAGCTTTTAAGATCGTAAGAAATGAAGTATTAGATGAAAGAGTGTATTTTGATGAGCCTGGGCATCGTACAGATGGTGATGGCGTTGATTCTAGTTCTGGAAATTATTGCTTAAATTCATCTATGAGTGGATGTAATGCTTGGGCATCAACAGCTAATATGATAGGAAATCCCTCTGAATTTAGTAATGGATCAGCAAGTGGCATTGTTACTGATGATTCAAGTATAAAAAAATATTTAAATGAAACATATTTGCCAACGATAGTATATAATGAAGAATTAATTGTAAATTATGATTTTCAAATCGGACCGGTCGATTATGAAAACAACGATTTAATTAGCCAAATTACTAGTGAAAAATCATTTAAATGGAATGGAAAAATTGGATTGGTTTCGGTTAGTGACTATATTAAAGCTAATTCAAACGAAGAATTATGTAGTACTTTTCAATTAGCAAATCAAAATTTAAATTGTATGGATACAAATTGGATGCATATAACAAGTGGTTCTTGGGCGTCTATTAATCCTCGTGGTAAAGAAGATACTGCACTTTTATTAATTTTTGATGTATTTGTGAACACGGATACTTCTTTTAGCGTGGGTAGTGGATATGCTAATTCACAGGTAAATGTTCGTCCGTCTGTTTATCTTGATTCTAATATTAAATTAGATGGAAAAGGGACTTTAGATGATCCATTTACTATAGTCTGAATGACGGACAGTTTTAAAAAAACAAGTAAATAAAGGAAAAAATAGACTAAAAAGTATGCTCTAATGTACATTTTGGTCTATTTTTAATGCTGTAAAAAGAACAAGTAGTAAATCTTAAAAAAATATGGTAATTATAATCATAAAAAATTGCATGATAAAAACAATGCTTTAATATGAATGAAAAATTATATTAAATTAAATATCATATAAAACAAATTTATAAGAAATAGTGACATAATGATGTGAATTAAAAGCTCTTTTAAATAATGTAAGACCAGTATTTAATAGAGATAAAATTCTTTTTTTGTATTTTTTCCATTAATAATATAATTTTTATGGGTAGTAATTTTTTTTATATAAGAACGACTTCTTGAATAATAAGTCCCTAATAAAGTTAAAAATAAAACATAAACACATATTAAACAAAACATAGAAGTAAAAGTTTTTAAGGAAGCAGTAGAATTTTTTTCTAAATAAAAACCATTAGATTTCCAATTTTTAAAAACATAATGTAAAAAATGATTGGTAAAGGAGTAAGCCTTTATTAGGTTGCGAAGTGGAAGTTTATATAAGTGATTAAAAAGATACATAGTCTTGTCAAAATTAGTGTGTAAATTAAATAGACCTTGCTTAAATGTAAGGTCTTTTGTTATACTTTAGATGGTGATAGTATGTTAGAAAAAATAATTGATAAAAGAAATTATATTATACTCTTTATAATAATTATTTTGATTTTATGGATTTTATTTTTTAATAAAAATGAACCTTATATGGAAACATTTAATTATTATGGCGAGACTATTACTTTTAAGGTTTATGACAAAGTAAATCATAAAAAGTTAACGGAAGACATAAATAATATATATAAGAAGTATGAGAATGTTAATGAATTAAGTGGAAAAATAAATGAAGAAGAAAATGCTTTAATAGAATATGGTAAATTAGCTTACTATAAAACTGATGGATATATTGATATTACTAGTGGTGAGTTAGTTAAACATTTAGAAGATGCTAAGGAATATGATTTTAAAAGTGATATTGAAAATATTATAGTAGAAGATAATAAATTAGTTAATGATATTAATTTTAATTTTGATAATATAATTGGTAGTTATGCGACTAATGATGTTTTATATTATTTTAAGCAGAATAATATAACAAAATATATAGTTAATGAAAACGGTGATGTTGCTGTAGGTGAACACTATTCAAATGATAAATATACTGTTAGTATTAATAATCCTAATACTGATGAAATAATGGATATTGTGACTATAGAAAATAAAGCTATAGCGACAAGAAATACTACTGATGATTTTAAAAGTTATATGGTTAATCCAAAGACAAGTAAAAAAGAAAATAAATATGATAGTGTAGTAGTTATTGCAAATGATAATTTAACTGCAAATATGTTGGCAAATGCAATTTATTTAATGGATTTAGAGGATGGAAAAAAATTAATAGAGCAATATCCAGCCGAGGCATTATGGATCGATGGGGAGGAAATAACAAAAACCGATAGTTTTGATAATTATATTCAAAATAATTGATAAAATTGATTATATAGGATATAATTAAGACAGATAGAGTTAACTTTATCTTAGAAAGGAGTAGGGTTTATGTTTTGTCCTGAATGTGGTAAGAAGAATGCTGAGGAGGCTAAGTTTTGTGAATTTTGTGGTGCTAAGATAGCCGAAGACAGTAAAATTATTTTACCTCAAAAGCCAAGAAAACCAATGAAGAAAAGCACAAAGATAATTATCATAGTAGTTACTTTATTAGTTGTAGTCTTAGGTGGAGGGGGGATAATTTTATCCAATAACTTTAAACCGTCAAAAATTGCGACTGAGTATTTTGAAGCACTTATGAATAACGATACTGATAAAATTTATGATTATATCGATATTCCAGATAGTGAGT
>CALVIJ010000049.1 GCA_944329505.1 uncultured Bacilli bacterium
CTGTAATCAAAGAAGAACTAATTGGAATACTCTTTTCTTTAGGTAATAAAACACCTTTTTTTTTTTTTTTACCTTTCTTTGCCTTAGATAGTTTATTTTTAATTTTAGTTTCTTTAAAGTTATCTTTTATATCATCTTTAGGATTATCTAATTCAATCACCATAGTATCAGTCAGATTCTTTTCATTTGTATTACTTAAAACTTCTTCTGGATCTAAATTATTTTTTTCCAAAACAGGTGTTTCTACAAACATTTTTTCAAAATCCGCACTATAATCTTCTTCTGGAACATTAAGTGTAATAGACTCTAGTTTATCAACATCAAACTTAAAAGGTTTTAATTTAGGTTTACTTGTCTTTGACCTATCAGCCACATTAATATAACCGACTTTTGTATTATCTATTTGAATATTTGTAATAATACCAAGATTATTTTTTGATTTCGTTTTTTCCAAATTAATAATTTGCTCGCTAATATCCTCAGCTAATCCGGTACTTCTCTTATCTAAAATATCTGTTACTTTATTAATTCCATTAATAATTAATATTGAAATAACTTGTAAAGCAAAAGTTCCAATAAGCAATTGCATAAGTGTCAAAACATCGCTATTTGTATAAAGAGCATTATCCGCATATATATTAATATTATTAGATCTAATTACTGTCAATGTAAGCACAAATAACATCTGAATAATCGCAAAACCAGTAATATTTATAATTTTATTAATTCTATACATCTTTTTACTAAAGAAACTAACTAATGCGATGATTGAGCACAAAACAACAACCACAAATAATGTTATAAAATTAGGGAAATAAAGCGTCATAAATAAACCATTCATTAAATTGTCAAAAAGTTCAAATATAACTTCCCCACCTATATATAAAACAAAGACAATAACTAATAAATACACAAACACAAATGCTTTTTTGCCATGTTTTTTTTGAAGTAAAAAAATTATAGCCGGCACTAATAATAAAATAATAAAAAGTGGGTGTTCTAAAATATTATCAAAAAGCACTTTGAATTTTTCTAAAAGTGATAATTGTTCCAAACTCCCACCTCATTTCTATAAACATTTTACCATATTTATACAGCTTTTTTAATTTTTTTTATCCCTTTAATTTTAGAAATTATATTATTTACAAAATCTTTGCCCACAATATCAGAAATTGTATTAGATTTATATGCGACAAAGAAATAAATAACCACTCCAACAATACCATAAAGAATAATATACAATATAGATCCAAAACGTGATAATGAATAACTTGGAATAAATAAATGCATAATAGATAATCCAAGTACCATAATAAGTGTGCACATGATAACCTTTATCAAAGTTCTTACAGTTTTTAGATAATTAATATTAGTTGCTTTCTTAACTTTCCAAAGTAAATAAACAGACGCTAATGTATCAATTATCATATTCAAACTTATTGTCGCATAATAAGACTCTAAACCGATAAGTTTAAATAAATGCATAAATGGTACATTCAAAAGAATTTTAAATAACAAAGAACCTCCCAAAGCTGTAATTGTCGCTTTAGTATTATTCATTGACTGATTTGTATTTACCATAACTGAACAAACAGAAAGCGGTATTTGTGATAAAATTAACAATTTAAAGATAGAACTATTAAGTTCATCATATCCATAGAATACTGTCCAAACTGCAGATGACATAAAACTAATACCAACAGAAAGTGGTATAACCACTAAAAATAAACTTTGTAAAGCTTGAGTAACTTTACCATTTACCTCTTTCATATTTTTAACCGCATAAGCTGATGCAATTGTTGGAATCAAACTCGTAATAATACCCGTTGAAATAGACATAACTATCATATTAAGCTTAGAACCCCAAGTTTGAATAACACTGACAACATTCTCACTTATAGCTGTTGTATAACCAAGTCCAACAAGTCCTTTAACTACTGTAAACACATCCACTAATACATAAACTGACTGTAAAAGAGAAATAATTACAAAAGGCATCGCATAAAATATAATCTTCTTAATTAAATCTTTATTAGTAATTTTCTTTTCAGCTAAAGTAGGCTTTTCATTACGTTTTAAATCCTTACTTTTCTTAATTTTTAAAAATACATAAAAATAAGCAACTAAAGCTCCAACTGTCGCCCCAAATACAGCCACACCAACTGCTGTATTTAAAGATAAATTAAACACTTTTAAAGTTAAAAAACTACCAGCCAAAATAACAATAACTCTAGCTAATTGTTCTAAAATATCAGCAACTGATGATACCTGCATAATCTTATGCCCTTGCAAATAACCCTTAGAAACACTTAAAAATGGTACAACTAAAACAGCAGTAGAAATAACTCTAATGACCATTGCTACATCTTCAGGACTATTTCCACCCTCAACTCCACCAATAATCATATTAGCAACCTGAGGAGCAAAAATAAAAAGCACTAAAAATGATATAACACATAACACAGAAATAACTTTTAAGCCAATTTTAAAAACTCTTTCCTTAGTATTATAAAACTTCATTTCATTATATTCACTAACTACTTTACTCATAGCCACAGGAATACCTGAAGTAGCTAAATTCAAAAACACATTATAAATTGAATAAGCATAACTATATAAAGCTCCGCCCTGTGTTCCTATTATCGCATAAAACGGAATAACATACACAAGTCCAATAACTTTACATATGACAATTCCAATTACCGAAATTGCCGCACCAGCCAAAAAGCCTGTTCTCTTCATACAAACACCTACCTATAAACAATCAAAGCCGAAAAACAATATATCTGTTCTTCGGATACCGCTATAGCAGTTGAAAATTTTATATCAATTATTTCCGGTTCATCTTCAGAAATAAATTTATTAATAACTTCTTCTAAATCTTTTTCATGACTTTCATCAAAAACTTTTACTTTCATATTATATCACCATTTAGAGTATAACAAAAGTTTTACCCTCAAAATGTCAAAAAAAGAGGAATATCCTCTATCTTCGACTTCCATAATATGAAGTAAAATAAACACCTTTACTTGGAATATTAGTAATATAATTATGTGGATTTAATCTACCACTATTAGTTGTATGAAGACCTCTAAATACATTCAAATGAACATGTCCTCCACTTGCACATTCATCAGTATAACTAGGGCCTCCAATTGTTCCAAGTTTAGTATCAGGATTAACCCCTTGCCCAACTCTTACACTAACACTTGTTAAATGCCAATAAGAAGTCGTAAATCCTAATCCTGTATGATAAACATAAACAATATGATTACCACACGCTCCACTATAAGCGGGATAAGTAATTTTAACAACTTGTCCAGCAGCTACTGGATAAACAGAGTCATTATTAGTTCTATCAGAGAAATCAACTCCAGTATGGAAACCACCACTACGATTTCCGTAATCACTAGACACTCTACCAGTGGCAAGTGGCATATAAGTCTTACCAGTAACTACAATACCATCAGGTCGTTGATCATTAAGGGCATTTTGACATTGAGTAAGTGTTTGATTACCATCACAATTTAATTTCTTTAAATTATTAATCAAACTAATTGTAGTTTTATACTCTTCGTCTTTACTCATCATACCTTCAGTAATAGTTTCAATCTCTTCATTTAATTTAGCTTCCAATACCGCAAGTTGTTGTTGCTTAGTAGTAAGCTCACTTTGTTTAGTATTAAGCTCAGATTGTTTCTTGTCAAGTTCCTCGACATCTTTATTATACTCTTCAATAAGTTTTTCGTTATAATCTCCAAGTTGTTCCGCTACTGAAACACGATAAATAAAATCGGTAAAATCAGTCGCTCCAAAAATATATTCTAAATAATTAGAATCACCATTAGTTACCTGAACAAAGCTCATAATATCTTTCATTTGTTCATCTTTTTTTTCAATATCCTTTTTAATTTCCTCAATTTGACTAGAAATAGATTCTAATTGTGTTTCAATACTAGCAATCTCACCCTCAACTTGCTTTTTTTCAGCCGTTGCTTGATTACGTTCCTCTTCTGTAAGAGCTTTTTCATTTTTCGCCTTATTATAAGCATCCCTATTAGCCTTAGCTTCAGCCAATAATTCATTCAATGTTTTTTCTCGCGCATAACTTGTAGGTAAAGCCATACTAAATAAAATAAGTCCTACCATTAACACACTAACAAATCTCATTTTCATATATCGCACCACCCTATTCTTTTAAGATAGCCACCGCTTTTTTATAATCTGGCATATGTATTCTTACTGTTTCCCAAAATTCTTTAGAATGATCAAAATGTACAAAATGTGAAAGTTCATGAATAATTACATAGTCAATTTCATGAAGAGAATATTTAATTAATTTTGAATTTAAAGTGACCGAATTATCTTTTTTATTACATACTCCCCATCTTGTTTTCATACTTCTAATTTTAAGCTTTGGAAAAGGAATATCTTCATCAAATAAATTATAATTGTACTCGAGTCTTTCCAAAAAAATTCTTTTTGTTTCTTTCTTTAACCATTTTTCCAAAGTCTTTTCATCTTTAACATAAATTTTACCATTACTAGCTTCTGTATTCTCAAATGGTACTAATATTATATCATATTTTTCTCCAAGATAATAAAAAAGCTCTTCTTTTTCCAATTTTTTCCTAGCTCTTGACAATGCCTTACGTAAAAAGTCTTTCTCGTTATCGAGAATAGTTTTAACCTCTCTTTTACTTGTCAAATAATTAGTTGTTACATAAATAGTCAAATCATCTTTTATTTTAATATAAGTATTTTTGTTATTTTTTTTTACTACTAATACATTATAAGTTTGACCATCTAATTTATAATTAAACATCACTTCCATTTTATCACCACAACCATTTTACCACAAAATATAAAAAAGAAAAAAAGCCTTAAGCTTTCTCCTCTATCATAGAAGTACAATGCGGACATCTAATTGCTTTTATATCTATTTCACTCAAACAATAAGGACATTTCTTAGTAGTTGGTTTTTCTCCTTTTTTAGGACCAATACTAGTCAATTTATTAATCGCTTTCACAATACAAAATAGTACAAAAGCCATAATTAAAAAATTTATAAGGGCTGTTAAAAAAGACGAAATAAACACAGATATATCTTGCCAGTTATAACGAGCTCCTCCCGTCACCACATTTAAAATCGGATTAATCAAATTATCTGTAAATGATGTTACGATACCTGAAAAAGCCGAACCAATAACAATACCAACTGCCATATCTACCATATTTCCCTTTAAAGCAAAAGTCTTAAACTCATCAATAAATTTTTTCATAAACCCAACTTCTTTCATATAATTATTATAACACACTAAAAGAAAAAAACTACTCGAAAGTAGTTTTTAAATTAATGTTACAATTCCACAAGTTAATAATACTAGTAGTAATGCTATAAGTGCAAATTTCCAAATATATTTCATCCATTCTTTGTAAGATACATCGAATAAACTAAGTCCAGCAATCAAAATTACACTTGTTGGGAAAATAAGCATTGCTACACCATAAACTGATTGAACTAGTAATCCTGCAACTGATAATGATGCTGCATCAAATCCAGACATAAATACTGATAAATCAGCAAGTAAGTAATATAAATCATTAAAGAAGAAACTACCTAATAATGATGCAACTCCTGTTGTAAGAACATTAAATCCATCAGTAAATTCAAACACTTTGGCATTAATAGTATCAACTAATGTTCCAGTTCCATTATAAGAAGCTTGATATAAAATATATAAAATTACACTAGCTAAAGCGGCATAAATAGCTGTTGGAAGCCATTTCTTAACACCACCAATAAAGCTTTCAATATATTCGTTTAAGCTTAATTTATAAATCCATGCAATTATAGCTGATGCAATTATCATTGCTACTACAAGATCGATATTACTCCAATATCCTAACTCTGAAACACCACTTAATAAATGTTCAAAAATTGGGAAACCTTTAATTTCAACACCCATAATAGCTTCATGCATATTGCTAAATACATCTAAACCGAATGAATAATACCAATTATACATTCCTACTAAGCAAAGTATCAACATTAGTAAGAAAATAATAACCATCGGTACAGCACTAACTTTAGATTTCTCAGAAACCTTTTTAACTGGTTTAGACACTGCAAAAGCTTTAGTATTAGATTTTGACTTTGTAGTTTTCTTTTTACCAGTAGTTTTTGTGCTTGCTTTTTTAGTACTTGTCTTTTTAGTACTTGTATTAGGAGCTTTTTTACTAGAAGCTGCTTTTGTAGTTTTCTTAACTTCTTTAGTTACAGAAGATTTAGTTTCTTTAACTTCTTTAACCTCTTTTTCTGTTTTGCTCATTTTAGCCTCTTTTAATTCTTTTTTCATATTCTTTTTACTAGATGTTAAAGCTACAAAAATAAGAGCGATAATTAAAACAACTAGTAAAATGATTTTTGCGACAATTTGGTTATTCATATCAATGCCTAAAAGATTTGCTGTATAACCAGTAATATTAAAACCATATGTTGATGCAATAGAACCAACAAGTAAAGAACCTACTGTTGAAGCAAGAACTGTCACTTTATCATAATTCATTGCAAATAGTACTGCCGCAAATAAAGGTACTAAAACAAATAGTGGTAAAATTAATCCTGTAACTGAAGAAAGTACAGTAAATAAAATTATTGTTAAAACTAAAAATCCTTTTTCTTTACCTTTAAATACTCTTCCTAAACTATCAGTAACTTTTTCTAACGCACCAGTTTTTTCCAAAACGCCATAAAAACCACCAATAGTAGCAAATACTACACCATATAAAATAAATGTAATAAAAGCTTGGATAGGTGTATTAAATAAATCAATTAAACCAACAGGATCAATTCCATTAGTTGTAAGTTCACCACTTGTATAAGTACCTACCGGAATAATCCAACTTAATACCACGTAAATTAAGAAAGATATTCCTATTACCTTAAGTAATTTTCTTTT
>CALVIJ010000050.1 GCA_944329505.1 uncultured Bacilli bacterium
AGCTTTATTGATTAAATTACTAATAACACCAATTTTATCACTGACTTTAGCTCCACCTAAAATTATTGTATATGGCTTTTTAGGTTTGTTTGTTAATTTATTTAATTTTTTGATTTCATTTTCCACAAGAAAACCAATACCATTTGGTAAATTACTAGCAATACCTAAATTAGATGCATGAGATCTATGAATAGTTCCAAATGCATCATTGATAAAAATATCGCCTAAACTAGCCCAGTATTCACCTAGTTCTTTATCATTATGGCTTTCTTTTTTACCATCTAAATCTTCGAATCTCGTATTTTCAATTAAAATTACGTCTTTGTCTTTCATATGATTAATAGCATTTTCTAATTCTTCGCCTCTTGTTTGATTTATGAATTTAACTTTTTTTCTCAAGAGGGTTGATAATCTATCTGCGACTGGTTTTAGAGTATATTTTTCTTTATCTTCTTCGGTTTTTATTCTACCTAAGTGTGATAATAATATAACTTTCGCATTATTTTTTCTCGCATATCTGATAGTTTTTAAACTTGCTTTTAATCTACTTTCATCTTTAATAATTCCATTTTCGATTGGAACATTAAAGTCACATCTAATAATAACTTTTTTACCACCTAAATCATAATCTTTGATAGTTTTTTTCATGAATCTTCCTCCTTATGGGGCAACATAAGTATATACCAGTGTGCCATTTTCATTTTTTATAGTTACTGAACTTGCTTCATTAATTAATTGGACATCGGTTTTAGGATTTCTTAAAGTTCCTTGTATAACACCACTAGCTACTAGATCTTCTGTATTAATGGTGACTGTTGTATTAGGAGTTGATTTTAAATCGGCATATCTATCTGGGTGTGTTTCGACATATATTTCAGCAGCATTTTCAATGTTTTGAGTATATTGCTCATAATTGCTTTCTTGAGATCTTTTGTTTGTCGATACAATACTTGGAACAGATACTAAAACTATGGCTCCTAAAATTGCTAAAATTGCTAGAAGTTCGACTAGTGTAAACCCATTTTTCATTCTTATCACCTATTTTTATTTTATACTATTTTTACAATAATAACAAGTAAATTTAAGTAGTTAGCTTTTTTGAAAACAAAATAAATTAAAAACTTCGTCTATTTTTAACGAAGTTTTACAATATTCTTTAACTTGCTTTGTTGTTTGGATTATTGGTATCTTCTGGCTGATTAGAATTATCATTAGTAGATTGATTTTCGTCAGCATTAGTATCTTCATTTTTAGAGACTGTGATAGTTACTGTTTCGGTGTTTTCTATTTTTTTACCAGATCTGATACTTTGATCTAAAACAAGATTATTTTCTTCAGTAGATGTTTTATAAACTATTTCATATTTAACATTATTTTCATTTAACTTTTCTAAAGCTTCATCTAAGGTTAATCCTGTAACATATGGAACAGTTACTTTAGTATCTAGGACACCAACAGTTAGTTTTATAACTGTATTTTCCATAACTTTAGAACCTGCTTTTTTATTTTGGTTGATAACTATTCCAACTTCATCTTCATCGGTAACTGTTTCTTCAACTATTTGAGCTTGTAATTTATTTTCTCTTAAGGCTTTTTCTGCTTGATTATAACTATAACCCATAACATCAGGAACAACAATATTTTGATTTTGATAAATGTAATATCCTAAATATGCGGCAACTCCTAAAGCAGCTATACTTAATAATATGAAGAAAAACATCATAAAGCTCTGAAAGAAACTCATTTTACCTTTTTGCTTATCATTATTTCTATCTTTATATTTTACTTTTGTTTTAGTTTTGTTTTTACTTTTTGTTTTTGTTTTACCACGTTTTTGTTTTACTTTTTTATCTTCTTTTTGATTATAATTTTCTACTTCTTCGTCGAGCGGAAAACCACATCTTTTACAGAAAAATGAATCATTGTCATTTTCTATTCCACATTTTGGACAATAACGCATAAAATCACCTCACACTATTATTATAGTCTTTTTAAAATTTTTTACAAATTATAAAAAATTAAAAAGAAGATATGTTTTTATCTTCTTATTTGAATAGATATTTAGCTGTTCTAACCATTTGAGATGAATAGCTCATTTCATTATCATACCAAGCAACTACTTTAACTAAGTTACCTGTTTCTGTTTCTAAGACATCAGTTAGTAATCCATCGACAATAGCTCCATGAGTTTCCCCAATGACATCACTTGAAACGATTGGATCTGTAGTATAACCTAAGGTTTCGTTTTGATTTTGTTTGAATACTTCGTTTATTTCTTCAATAGTTACTTTTTTATTTAGTTCTAAAGTTAAGTCAACAACTGAACCAGTAGTTACAGGTACTCTAATCGCACTTCCATCTAATTTACCATTTAAGCTTGGAATAACTTTTCCTAAAGCACTAGCAGCGCCAGTTGATGTTGGTATCATATTAGCGGCTGCAGCTCTACCTCTTCTAGATTTAGCTCCCTTTTTATGAGGAACATCTAATACTGTTTGATCATTAGTATAAGCATGAACTGTTGTCATATATCCTTTTTTAATACCAAAGGCATTATTTAAAACATTGGTGACAGGAGCTAGACAGTTAGTTGTACATGAAGCAGCACTTATGATTTGCTCGGTTCCATCTAAAGTATTTTCATTTACGCCATAAACGATTGTTTTTAAATCACCTTTGGCTGGAGCTGAGATGATTACTTTTTTAGCTCCGGCATTGATATGGGCTAGAGCTTTTTCTTTGCTTGTGAATTTACCAGTACATTCGAAAACGGCATCGATTTCTAAATCTTTCCAAGGTAAATTACTTGGGTCTATTTCCGCATATATTTTTATTTTTCTTCCCTTTACGATAATTCCATCTTCATCATAAGATATCTCATTTGGAAGATATCTTCTATGAGATGTATCATATTTTAGTAAATAAGCAAGTTGTTCTGGGTCTGTTAAATCATTGATAGCTACAACTTCCATTTCTGGGTCTTCTTCCATAATTCTAAATACTAAACGACCAATACGGCCAAATCCATTAATTGCGACTTTTATCATTTTATCAAATCCTTTCTAATCTTCAAAGACGCTTCCACCGATGAATTCTCTTAAGATTGAATCTTTTGGAACGACTTCACTAGTTATTGGTAAGAAGTTTCTAAGTAAGTTAATTAATCTTATTGCTTCTGGATACTGACTACTATTACTATCAATACCATATAATAGTGGTTCAGCATATATTCTTAAAACTGATAATTCATAACCTAATGAGGAATTTATCATAGCATCAGCATCATCTTGATATGGATAGATACTGAGTCTTGCTTCTTTATCAACATTTGGCCACATGGTTAAAGTTGTTTCAGCATTTGTTCCTCTAAATAAGTTATCTCTGACAATTCTTCTAATTTTTCTAACATCAGTTGTATGAACTCTATTATGATTATCTAGTTTTAAGTGAATAAGTGGGCTCATAAAGATTTTAAATTTATTTTCTCTTGGAATATTTTTAGTTAGTTTTTCATTTAAGGTATGAATGCCCTCAATTATTAAAATTTCATCTTTTTTTAATTTTAAATAATTATTATTAAATTCTTTTTTACCAGTTATAAAATCAAAGGTTGGCATTAAGACTTTATGACCATTTAATAATTTAGTTAAATGATTATTAAATAAAGTGGTGTCGATTGATTCAATACTTGAAAAGTCTAACTGTCCATTTTCATCTCTTGGAGAGTGCTCGCGATCAACAAAGTAATCATCTAAAGAAATTTTATGACAATTTATTCCTTTTACTTTTAAGTATAGAGATAATTTTTTGGCCGTTGTTGTTTTTCCACTAGATGATGGACCGGCTAAAAGAATTATTTTAATCTGTTCTCTTTTTCTATAGATTTCTTCGGCAATTAAAGATAGCTGATCTTCATAATGAGTTTCAAATAATCTTAACATGTCGGAATATTTTCCTTCAGTACATATTTTATTTAAATCTGGAGCTGTACTGATACCAATTGTTCTACCCCAGCTTTGAAAACTTTTATAAGTATCAAAGGTTAATTTATGATGGATATATTTATCAACTGTATTAGGGTCTTTTGTACTTGGATAAGTTAAAATAAAACTATTTTCTTTTAAATATATCATATCAAATTTATCTAAAAGACCTGTATTATAAACTAATGGGCCATAGAAATAATCATATATTCCATCTAAAGAATATAGAGTAACTGTTTTATTAGTCATATATCTGAAGCTTTCAACTTTATCCATTTGATGATGTTTTTTAAAGTATTTTATGGCATCAAATCTATCTACTAACATTTCTTTGAAAGTAAATTTTTGATTAACCATTTTTTTCATTTGTTCTTTTATTTTTTCGGCAGTGACTTTTGTTATTCTTTGACCCGTTATTTCACAGTAAATTCCATTTTCTAATGAATAATTTATTAAGATATCTGTTTCGTCACCTAATACTTTTTTGGTAGCTACAGTTACTAAGAATTCTAAGCTTCTAGAATATATACGGTTACCAATAGCCATACTTAAATCATAAAATTCTACTCTTTCATTACTTGTTACTTTGGTATTTAGACCAACTAAAAATTCGCCTAACCTAGCTCCGACAATTGGATATTTAAATTCATCTTTCACCTTTTTAGCTACTTCATATAAAGTTGTATCTTCTGGTATATCTTCTAAATATGTATTTTTATATTTCAATTTGAGATTTCTCATGCCAGACCTCCTTTATTTTCTATATTTTAGCTTAACACAAATAGATAATTTTGTCATGTTTTTTGATGAATAATATTTGATGTTTACACCTATTATAATTATGAGGAGGGATTTTATGAATTTAATTCCAAGTGTGGTTGAAAAAAGTAGTGATGGTGAAAGAGCTTATGATATATATTCTAGGTTACTCAAAGATAGAATTATTATTTTAAGTGGGGAAATTGACGATAATTTAGCTAATTCGATTGTGGCTCAACTTCTCTATTTGGATTCAATAAACCACGATCCGATTAATTTATATATTAATTCACCTGGTGGAAGTATTACTTCTGGTATGGCTATTTACGATACAATGAACTATATTAAAAGTAAGGTATCAACAATATGTATTGGTATGGCAGCAAGTATGGCGGCTTTCTTACTTTCATCTGGGGCTAAAGATATGAGATTTATTTTGCCTAATGGTGAAGTAATGATTCATCAACCTTTAGGCGGTGCACAAGGACAGGCAACGGAAATTAAAATTGCGGCTGAAAGAATTTTAAAATTAAAAGAAAAATTGAATAAGATTTTGAGTTCTAATACTGGGCAAAGTTTAGAAAAAATTCAAAATGATACTGAAAGAGATTATTTTTTATCAGCTGAAGAGGCTTTAGATTATGGACTTGTCGATAAGATATTATAAAAACCAGCTTTTTTGCTGGTTTAATTATTTTGAACATAATCTAGGGCAACTGTAAGAGTACTATCAATATCTGTTGGTTGACTTGTTATATCTGGGTTATATGTCACAGTAACATCGAAGGTTGTATTTGAGTGCTCACCTAAAATATCATTTTCACTAATTCTTGAAATTTGGAATAAAATGGCTGGATTATTTTCATCATTTATGGTTAATTGGTTTAATCTAGCAGCGATATTACCTTCATTAGCAACGGTAACTTCATATGTCATACTGTCACCAGGACTTACTAAATTAGTTTTAAATGTGGCAGTTGTATTATTGATAACTGCTGGTTCTTCAGCTTTTGATGCTCCTCCAGTAAATGCTTTAACCTTAATATCCGTTATTCTTATGTCCCAACTACTTGTAATAGTAGATGAACCATTAATGGTTAAATTAGTAGAAAAACTAGCGTAACCGATGGCCATAAATACAACTATTAAACATAACCCAACTATCATCCAACCTTTTTGAGATTTATTCATTTTTTTCATTCTATCTTCTCCTACCTTTAATATAATTATAAGGGTTTATATTTATAAAGTCAAATGATTTTGTTATTTTATATTTTAAAAAATGCGAAATGAAAAAAGACAGTGTGAATTAACTGTCTCTATTTAAACGTTGGTTAATTATTTAGTATAATTAGAACCTGAAATTTGTTGTTGACCCATTTGTACAAGTCTTTTAGTAATTTCTCCACCTACTGAACCATTAGCTCTACTAGTTGCATCTGGTCCCATTTTAACGCCTAATTCGTTAGCAATTTCATATTTCATTTGTTCAATTGCTTGTTTAGCGCCAGGAACTACTAAACGAGAATTATTATTAGTCATACATTTTCACCTCCTGTACATTTATATATTGTGTACATTTGGAGATTTAATGCATTTTTTTTATTGGTAATTTTTGTTAAAGAAGATCTTCAAATTCTTCTTCTTTAAAGTTAGTGATTGTTTCGATATTAGCTATTGCTTTATCAATTAATTTTTGATAATCAAAGTTATTTTCATAAGTTATACATTTTTGTAATTCTGGTTTAATTACTGGATGTTTAGGAACAAAGATGGTACAGCAATCTTCATACGGTAAAATACTTGTTTCATATGTATTTATCTTTTTAGCTATATCGATGATTTCTAATTTATCATAACAAGCAACTGGTCTAATGACTGGCATGTTTGTAACATTATTTATACAAACCATGCTGTCTAATGTTTGACTAGCAACTTGTCCAATACTTTCACCATTAATTAAGATTTTGGCTCCAATTTTTTCCGCATAAAGTGCGGCGATACGATACATCATTCGACGCATAATGGTTATCATATAAATGTCAGGGCAATTTTTAAAAATAGCTTCTTGAATTTCTGTAAATGGAACAACATGTACTTTTACTTTTCCTGAATCTTCGTTAATTATGCTGGCGAGCCTAATAACTTTGTCTCTCGCTTCTAT
>CALVIJ010000051.1 GCA_944329505.1 uncultured Bacilli bacterium
ATAATAAGACATTAGCTGGACAACTTTATGGCGAATTAAAAGAATTATTTCCAAAAAGTCACGTTTGTTATTTCGTCTCTTATTATGACTATTACCAGCCGGAAGCCTATGTAGCTAAAACTGATACTTATATTGAAAAGGATGCTTCTATTAATGATGAGATAGATGAATTAAGACACTATGCGACTGCTTCTTTGCTTGCACATAAAGATGTTATAGTTGTTGCTTCGGTTTCTTGTATATATGGTATAGGTGAAATTGAAGATTATAGAAAGAAAGTTTTATTTTTAAATGTTGGAGATACTGTGGATAGAGATAAAGTAATTGAAAAATTAATTGAGATGCTTTATGAGAGAAATAACATTGATTTAAAACGTGGTACTTTTAGAGTTCATGGTGATGTGTTAGAGGTTGTACCTATAGGTCAGCACTCACATGGTATTAGAGTAGAATTTTTTGGTGATGAAATTGATAGAATTAGTGAGTTTGATTTAGTTACTGGTGCGCTAGTTAACGATAAAAAAACTTATACACTATTTCCTGCAAGTCATTTCGTAACAAATGAAGAAAAATTGAAGTTAGCCATTGAAAACATTAGGAAAGAGCTTAATGATCAATTAGACAAGTTTCAAAGTGAAAATAAATTACTTGAGTATCAAAGATTAAAGGAAAGAACTAATTATGATCTTGAGATGCTTTCAGAGACGGGTTCTTGTAGAGGTGTTGAAAACTATTCTGCACCACTCGCACTTCGAAAGCCTGGAGAGATGCCGACTACTTTAATCGATTTCTTTGGTGATGATTTTTTACTTGTTGTCGATGAGTCGCATGTTACTTTACCACAAGTTAGGGCTATGTATAATGGCGACAGGATGCGTAAGCAAGCTTTGGTTGATTATGGATTTAGATTACCAAGTGCTTTAGATAATAGGCCACTTAAGTTTGAAGAGTTTGAGGGTAAGATAAAACAAGCGATATTTGTTTCAGCTACACCTGGTGATTATGAGATGGAAAAGGTTAATAATAAGGTTACAGAACAGATTATTAGACCAACTGGTTTATTAGATCCTAAGATTGAAGTAAAACCATCTAAAAATCAAATTGATGATTTGGTTAGTCAGATTTATAAGCAAATCGAGAAAAATGAAAGAACTTTAATTACAACACTTACTATAAGAATGGCCGAAGAGTTATCTGTTTATCTTAAAAATTTAGATATAAAGGTTGCTTATCTACATAATGAGATTAAGACATTACAGAGAATGCAGATAATTCATGATTTAAGAGTGGGTAAGTATGATGTAGTGGTTGGAATTAATTTACTTCGTGAGGGAATAGATGTTCCTGAGGTTAGTTTGATTGCGATTATGGATGCGGATAAACAAGGTTTCTTAAGAAGTGAGCGAAGTTTAATTCAGACAATTGGTCGTGCAGCGCGTAATGCGAATGGAAGAGTTATAATGTATGCGGATGAGATTAGTTCGGCTATGGATGCGGCTATAAAAGAAACTAATAGACGTAGAAGTATACAAGAAGAATATAATAAAAAGCATGGCATTGTACCGAAGACGATTGTTAAGGAAATTCGTGAGGTTATTTCTAATAGTTTTGAAATCAAGGATAAGAAAGAGAAAAAGATGAGTAAGAAAGAAAAAGAACACTTGATGGTAGATTTAGAGCGTGAGATGAAAGAAGCAGCTAAAAACCTTGATTTTGAAAGAGCTATGGAACTTAGAGATGCTTTATTTGAGATGCAAAGTGAGTAAAGATTTGAGTTTTTCAAATCTTTGCTTTATTATGTCTTCTTTTGTTTCTTCTTTTGGAATATGCTATAATGGGAGTGGTGACAAATATGAAAAAGAGTAGATATAACTTTTTTATTAAGTTATTTGATTGGGTTATACGTATTTTGGGTTATACAGTTATTTTGATGCTTATGACATTAGTATTTCAAAACACCCTTTATATCGATAATTCATATTATGGTTTTTGGTGTTTAGTGGCTTCTGTTTTGATTTATTTACTTAATAAAACAATCAAACCGTTTTTGGTATGGCTCACTATTCCGATTACAGGAATTACTTTAGGTTTATTTTATCCATTTATAAATTTAATAATTTTGAAAATAGTTAGTTTTATTTTAGGTGAACATTTTAGTATATATGGTATTTGGTTTGCGGTATTAGTTGCGATATGTATTTCAGCATTAAATGTTGTTTTGGACATGACATTATTTAAGAAAATTACATTTAAGGAGGAGAGAGATGGATCCAATAATTGAAATAGGCTTTATAACTATACATTGGTATTCAATTATTTTATTTATTGCGATTTTAGTTGGATCAAATTTAGCTATAAAAGAAGCAAAAAGGCATGGGTATGAAGAAAATTTTATGGTTAATTTGCTTTTTTTAGGAGTTATTATTGGAATAATAGGTGCGAGAGCATATTATGTTATTTTTAATTTTGATTATTATAAGGATAATTTATCTGAAATATTTAAAGTATGGAATGGTGGACTTGCTATTCACGGAGGAATAATTGCTGGCCTTATTTGTATAGCAATCATTTGTTATAAGAAAAAGGTTAATTTACTTAAAATAATTGATTTTTTGGTAGTTGGATTAATTCTTGCTCAAGCTATTGGAAGATGGGGTAACTTTTTCAATGGAGAAGCACATGGACCAGTTACTACTTTAGAACATTTACAAAGTTTATTTTTACCAGAGTTTATTATTGATGGAATGTATATAAATGGTAATTATTATATTCCTACATTCTTATATGAATCTGTTTGGTGTTTTTTAGGATTTATTATAATGATTATTTTGAGAAGAAAAAAGTTTATGAAAGTAGGATATTTAACTAGTTTTTATTTAGTATGGTATGGAATAGAAAGATTTTTTGTGGAGGGACTTAGAACGGATAGTTTGATGTTTTTCTCTTTAAAAATAGCTCAGTTAGTGTCACTAGCTATGGTTATTATTGGAATTATTCTATTTATATATAGTTTGAAAAAATCTGATAAATACGAGGGAAGTGAGAATAATGCGTAAATGTGTGATTATTGGAGCAGGACCAGCTGGTTTGAATGCGGCTTTATATTTGAAAAGAGCTGGAATTGACGCAGTAATTATTGAAAAGGAAATTCCTGGTGGCGAGATGCTTAAAACTAATAAGATTGAGAATTACTTAGGTTTTTCAGAAATCGATGGTGGTGAACTTGCTTTAAAGATGAGTAAGCAAGTTAAAGATTTAGGAGTTAAGATTATTAGAGATAAGGTTTTGAAAGTTTCTAAGAAAGATAAGTTTATTATAGAGATGGAAAAGGATAGTTTGGAAGCTGATTATGTAATAGTTGCTACTGGTAGAACTCCTAGAAAGCTCGGTCTTAGAGGTGAAGAAGAATTAACTGGTAAGGGTATTAGTTATTGTGCTGTTTGTGATGGAGCATTTTATAGAGGTAAAGAAGTTGCAGTAATTGGTGGAGGAGATTCAGCTTTAACTGAGGCTTTATATTTAGCTGATTTATGTTCTAAGGTTTATGTAATTGTTAGAAGAGACTTAAGAGCAAGTGATGTGCTTCAAAACAGGGTTAAAAGTAAAGAAAATATTGTAGTACTTAAAAACGTTAATGTAAGTGAGCTAAGATATGATGAAAGTCTTTCAGATATTTTACTCGATGATGGAAAAATGTTACCAGTTAATGGAATGTTTATTGCGATAGGTGGAAGTCCTGAACTTAGTTTTTTAGATGGTGTTGGTATAGAGATGGAAAAAGGATATATTAAGACTAATGATAGAATGGAGACTAATATTAAAGGGTTATATGCGGTTGGTGATGTCCGTTCTAAGGATTTTTATCAAATTATTACGGCGGCTAGTGATGGAGCTATTGCCGCACTTAGTATTAAGGAAGAAGGTTAAATATGAAATTAGCAGTTTTAGGTGGAGGAACAGGTATGAGCTGTTTACTTCGCGGTTTAAAAAAATTACCTTTTGATATTTCCGCAATCGTTTCTGTCTGTGATGATGGAAGTAGTACAGGTAGACTTAGAGAAGAGTTTCATACTCCAGCGGTTGGAGATATTCGTAAGGTACTTATTAGTTTATCTGAAAATGAGGAAGAGATTAAAAAATTATTTGATTATAGATTTAATACTTCTAGTGATTTAGATGGTCATGCTTTAGGGAATCTGCTTTTGACTGGAGCAGCTGAGATTACAGGTAATGTATCTGATGGAATTGAACTTGTGAATTCGCTCTTGAAATTAAAAGGAAAAGTTATACCACTTACTGAAGATAATGTTACTTTAATGGGTAAGATGAGTAGTGGTAAGGTTGTTATGGGGGAACACAATATAACTGAATATAATGATAAGATAAAGTCAGTATATTATAAAGAGACTCCAGAAGTTAATCCAGATGTTTTAAAGGCAATTCGTGAAGCTGATGCGATTGTTTTAAGTATGGGAAGTTTGTTTACTAGTATTATTCCTAATTTGTTATGTAAGGAAGTTAGGAAAGAGATAGATAATAGTAGTGCTAAAATAATTTATGTTTGTAATATTATGACACAACCTGGAGAGACTGATGATTTTACTGTTTCAGATCATGTTAAGCTTTTAAATAAATATTTGGGTAAAAGAAAAATTGATGCGGTTATTTTAAATAATGGAGAAATAGATGCGGATATTGTTAAAAATTACGAGACAACGGAACAAAAGGATTTGGTTGTTGTAGACCGTGAAAATTTGGAAAAATTAAAGGTTGAAACAATTGAAAATGATTATATTGTAATTGAAAATGGTATGATTAGGCATAATACTTTAAGAGTCGCACTTGATATACTTTCATATTTATTAGATTAGAGGTGATTAGATGTCGTTTACAGCTACCGTTAAGGATGAGGTTAGTAAGTTAGATGTGGCTGATACGGAAAAGATTTCTGAGTTATCAGCTATTGTTCAAAATAATGATTATAGTGATGGAATAAAGATTGTAACCGAAAATAATGCGGTGGCTAGACTTATTTATTCACTTTTCAAAGATTTATTTAATGTGTATGCGAGGGTCAGTGTTAAAAGAGGATATAATTATAGTAAAAATATGCTTTATACTTTAGAGGTTAAAAACAAGGTTTCGGATATTTTAAAATCTTTGGGAATATGTGGTAATGTACCAGAGAATTTTATATATGCGGATGAAGATTTATTGATGGCATATTTAAAAGGTTTATTTTTGACTAAGGCTAGTGTGAATGACCCTAAAACTTCGAGATATCATTTAGAATTTAATTTGGATAATTTAGAGTATGCTGAGTTTGTTCAAAAGAGTTTGAATCATTTTCATTTAAATAGTAAGATACTTCATAGAGAACACAGATATGTAGTTTATATTAAAGAAGCAGAAAAGATTGGTGATTTTTTAAGGATTATTGGAGCTGTTAAAGCGGTACTTTATTTTGAAGATATACGTATTTATAGAGATCATAAAAATATGACTAATAGACTTAATAATTGTGAACAAGCTAATGTCGATAAGATTATCGAAACGGCTAATGAACAAGTTAAGGATATAGAATTACTTAAGGAAATGGATGTATATGATTTACTTAATGATAAGGAAAAAGAAGTTTCTTATTATAGAATTAAATATCCAGAAGCTTCTTTAGTTGAACTTAGTCAAATAATTAGTATGGAAACAGGTAATAAAATTACCAAATCAGGTGTATATCATCGACTTAACAAAATTAGACAGTTAGCTGTAAAGATGAAAGAGAAGAAAAAATCAGAAAATTAAAATATTTTTTGATTTTTTTAAAGGAATTAATGGATAAAAAGTCGTATGTTTCTATATAGAAGATAAAAAATATCTTCTTAGGAGGAGTTTTATGACTTTTAAATTAGAAACAGAGTATTTTGAACAGTTAGACGAAAAATTAACCTTAGTTCCTTTAACTTATGATAAAGCTTTTAAAAGAATATTTCGCACAAATTTAGATATTTTAAAAGAATTTCTAAAAGATGTTATTCCTTTAGATATAGATAAGGACTGTAATATAAGACTTATGGATGGTGAGCTTCCTAAAGAAAATATGAAAGAAAAAGGAAGAATCGTCGATATATATGTTGTTTTGGATGGCAAAATATATGTAGATATCGAAATGAACAAAAGTAAGTTTAAAACAGTATTACAGCGTAATATTAAATATAAAGATAAACTATCAAGCTTGCTTCCAGAAAGTGATGAAGATTTTAAGTCTATTACAAGTAAAAAATTATATCAACTTAACTTAAATGCATATCCATTCGAAAAAATCTTAGAAGATATAATTGTCTTATATGGATTAAAGACTCATAAGATATATTCTAGTGATGAATGTATGATTGTGAAGAGTCTTGAACGGTATAGAGATTTATATTATAATAAAGGTAATAAAGAAAGAGATGTCATATGGCTTACGATATTAACTTCTAGGACGTTTACAGAGTTATATGAACTATCAAAGCAGATACTTTCTAAAGATCAAGTTAAAAAGTTAATGGAGGCGGCGATAAGTATGAGTAAGGATGGATTTATTCTTCACGAATGGCAAAAGGATAAGTTTGATGCTCTTGTTAAATATAATGAGATAGAAGATGCGAAAAAAGAAGGTAGAGCTGAGGGAAAAGCTGAAGGAACTAAGGAGAAAACAATCCAAATAGCTAGAAACTTACTTAATATGAAAATGAGTATAGAGGATATTTCAAAGGCAACAGGTCTAACTGAAGATGAAATTAAAAAATTAAGTAAAAATAAAAATGATACTGAAAACTAATTAGTATAATTTTTTAGATGTCTTTTCTTTTTAAAATT
>CALVIJ010000052.1 GCA_944329505.1 uncultured Bacilli bacterium
CATTGTTTTTCTTTGATTTTCTTTGCTTTATACAATTCTTTACACTATTATTTATCTTTTTTTAAGCGATTGCCATAAAAGAATTACATAAACATTTTCTAATTATAACAAAACTCACCTTTTTTCTGATACAATGTAAAGGGATGTGAGCTTTATGAGAGGAAAATTTAAAAACTATTTAAATAACGACCACAATTTTGATAAACCTACATTACTTGGAATAATATGTTTAATAATCGTAATATCAGGAGTATTTGGCTGGCTATATGAATTTATTTTTTATTTCTTCAATAGTGGTATGAAAGAGTTTTACTGGAGAGGTGGTAACTTCCTACCTTGGATAAACATCTATGCAATAGGTGCTGTAACAATATTCTTCCTAACCTATAAAAAAAGAAAACACCCACTATATATTTTCTTAATCAGTATTATTGCAACCGGTATCTTAGAATACATTGGCGGCTGGTACATGGAAAACTTTAATGATGTAAAATGCTGGGATTATAATCAAGAAATACTAAACTTTGGAAACATAAACGGATATGTTTGTCTAAGAAGTGTCTTAATCTTCGGAATATTTAGTTTACTACTCATGTATTTAGTTGTTCCATTTTGCTTTTTTCTAGCAACTCATCTAAATAAAAAACTATTTTTAACAATCAGTTATGCCTTATGTTTTATATTTTTAGCTGATGAACTTTATAACTTAATATTTGCAAACCTATTTTCACTCCCAAGAGCCTCTACTATCTACAAAAAATTAGGACTTAAATATTTATATTTTTAATAATATTAAAACTCGAACAAAACAATGCTCGAGTTATTTTTATATGATACTTTATTATGACATTAATATAACAAATCTTGTTATGGAATATTTTTTATCAAATATATAGTCAGTCATTTGTATAACTATTAGTTATATTATATAGTAATAGTAGTTATAAAAAAATGACACCCATTTACTAAAATAAGTGTCGCTAAATAAGTGCCATAAGGCAATTTATTTGGTAGACATTCAACTTGACGAAACTGAATGTTCCCTTTTTTATTTTATGCAAGTTCTATTTATAAATTATCCGAACACCTAAAGGTTCAGATTAAATTCTTATGGTGCCGCAACGGAGAATCGAACGCCGATTAAAGCCTTACCATGGCCTCGTAATACCTTTATACTATTGCGGCATATCAAAATTATATAATATTTTATGCTTTATTTCAACAATAAATACCATATAATTTTAATTATTTTATTTCAAACTATCAATAACCTTAGTAAACTCATCTTGAATTTCTTTTAGTCTTTCTTCATTCTTAGCTTCAAACCTAACTGTTAAATCAGGTCCAGTATTACTTGCTCTAACTAAAGCCCATCCATCATCAAAAGTCACTCTAATGCCATCTACTAAAGCAAATTCATATTTTTTATTTTTCACATATTTAATAACACCATCGACAATATCAAACTTATTATCATCAGTAACTCTAACCTTTAACTCTTCAGTTGAAAAGTAATGATTAACACCCTCAAATAATTCACTTATCGTTTTATCACTATAAGAAAGTAATTCGATAATTCTAAGTATTCCATAAATTCCATCATCAAATCCTAAATACCTATCTCTAAAAAACAAATGACCAGAATACTCTCCCCCAAAATCTAAACCATTCTCACTCACATAACTCCTGCAGTAAACACTACCAGTTCTATTCATGCAAGGTTCTAGTCCAAGTTTCTTAATCTCATCAATTAAACTCATTGAACACTTAACATCAAATACACCTTTTCTAACTTCCATCCTATCAGCTAAAGCTCTATAGAATAAAATCATAATCATATCAGCTGAAATAAAAGAACCATCTTCTAAAACTAAACCACATCTATCACAGTCACCATCGACTGCTACACCTAAATCAAATCTAAGTTCTCTTACCTTTTCACCTAGGTCTTGTAAATTAGCTTTAACCGCTGGATCTGGAATATGATTTGGAAAATTTGAATCACTCTCACAATATAAAAGTTCATATTCGATATTAAATTCTTTCAATATATTTTCTATAAATATACTGCCAGTCCCATTCCCACAGTCGATAACCGCTCTTACTTTCCTCTTTCCAAACTTTAAAGACTTCTTCAAATTATTAAGATATGCTGGAAAAACATCTTCAGTGATAACTGAACCTTTCCCACTTTTAAAATCATAACAATCTAAATAATGTTTAAAAGCCTGTAAATCTTTACCATATAAAGAATCTTCTTTTTTTAAAGATATCTTAAAACCATTATATTACTTAGGATTATGACTAGCCGTAACCATGATTCCCGCATTAATATCATAATATATCTTCGCAAAATTATGCATTGGTGTAGTGATTAAACCTAAACTTAAAACATTCACAACACTATCTAAAATTCCATGCATCAAAGCCGGATAAATCACATTATGACTTTCTCTATTATCGTGACCTAAAATAACCTTACTTTCTCCTTTTTCACGGACATAACTACCAAAAGCTCTTCCAATAGTATAAGCTACATCTTCATTTAAATCCTCTTCATAAATACCTCTAACATCGTATTCTCTAAAAATTGCTGGATTAATTTTATTTGTTATTTTCATAGCCCTATCCTCCTACCATAATTATATATTAAATTTATAAAATGTACAATTATTAAATTATAGACTTCATATTTCAAAAGCCTATTCAATATAATTTGATGAGGTGGAAAAATGTCAAAAAAAATAAAACTGTTTCTATCTTTACTATGTACAGTCTTAATAGCTTTAACAATCTATCTTAAATTCATTAAACAAGATAAAATAGAAATACCTAAAATAACCTTATCCGGCAAAAACATCATAACCATATATGAGGGCAATAACTATAAAGAACCCGGCTATAAAGCAACCGACCCAAACGATGGCGATATTACAAGTAAAGTTAAAATACAAGGTGAAGTAACCCCCAGTAAAACAGGAACCTACGAATTAATATATACTGTCACAAATTCTAAAGGAGAAACTGCCAAAGCTCATAGATTTATCAAAGTAATAGAAAACAAAACACCAACCTATAAAGATGAATATGACAAAATAGACAATCAAACTCGTGGCTGGTGGAGTAATAATAAATTAAATGGCAAAAGGCCATCCGGGGGCGCCGATATAAATGAACTAAAAAAATATGATGCTTTCTTTATGGGGCCAGATGAAAAAGTATTATATCTTACTTTCGATGAGGGTGGTTTAGAAACTTATGTCAAAGAGGTTGTCGACGTCTTAAATGAAAACAACGTTAAAGCAACTTTCTTCCTATGCCGTAAATTTATTGAAGAAAATGCGGACTTAATTAAAAAAATGGCTAAAACCGGTCACACCATAGCCAATCATACATCACATCATTTAAATATGCCAGAACTAGCCACTAGAGAAAACTTTGATAAATACATTCAAGAAATTAGAGATGTCGAAGAAACATATTATCAAATCACAGGTCAAAACATAGAAAAAATATACCGGGATCCAAGAGGTGAATGGAGTTATCGAGACTTACAAATTATGAAAGATTTAGGATACAAATCATATTTCTATAGTGCTGATTATTTAGATTATAAAGAAGATGTTACTAAAGAAAAAGCCTTAAACGAACTAACTAAAAGAGTTCATAATGGTGCCATATATTTAATGCATCCTAAAAATAAAGGAAACTATCTCGCCTTAGACACATTTATAAAAAACATGAAAAAACAAGGATACACATTTGACCTTGTTAAAAATATTGAATAGGTTTATCACCTATTTTTTTATGGTAAATTAAGTTTTTGACCAATCATTAAAGTATTACTAGTTAACCCATTCAATCGCTTTATTGTATCTACTGTTGTTCCAAATCTATTCGCAATACTCCATAAACTATCACCACTTTTAACAGTATAAGTATTTCCGCCACTAGGAACCTTTAAAACCTGCCCTATACTCAAATTATTACTAGTTAAACTATTTAAATTTTTAAGCTCATCAACCGTAATTCCATACTTATTTGCAATATTCCATAAACTATCGCCTGCTTTTACCGTATAAGTATTACTAGCTGTATTAGAAGAATTACCTGATGAACCACCACTAACTTTTAAAACCTGTCCTATACTTAAATTATCACTAGTTAAATTATTTAAACTTTTAAGTTCTGCTACTGTAAGTCCATATTGATTAGCAATTTTCCATAGACTATCACCAGACTTTACCGTATAAGTTCCATCATTGCTAGTACTTCCAGGCACCTCTAAAATTTGTCCAACAGTTAAATTATTACTAGTTAGATTATTTAAACTCTTAAGCTCATTAACTGTTATCCCATATTTATTCGCAATCTTCCACAAACTATCACCATTTTGTACTACATAATAATTTCCACTTTCAGGTAAACTTGGAATAGTCTCCCCCTCATAAGTTGTAATTACCGCATCGACAACCGCACCAACATATTCCTTATAATTATTTTGTATCTTAGCTAAATCATTAGGATTATCAATAAACCCATATTCTACAATAACTGGATGTGTTTTACTTCCAGTATTCCTATGCATAAAATAATAATCTTTAGATGTATCACTTGGAAGTCTTCTTTGATAAAATTTTCTCATCTTTTGTCCTGCATTCCCCAAAGCCGTTAAAATATTAGAAGCAAGTGTACTATTATCTCTTAAAGCATATATAACCTCTGCCCCTTCAGCCCCCTGTATTCCAGATCCAGCTGCATTAATATGATTAGAAATAACAACCACATTAGGATTATCTCCATAAGCCTCTAATACTCTATTTACTCTCTCAGTTGGTGAAACAGTTTCATCAGTACTTCTAATCAAAGTAACTGGAACCCCTCTTTTTTGAAACTCCTCATACATATACTGGGCAATCATCAAATTTAAATCCTTTTCTTTAACTCCAGAACTACTAACAGCGCCAGAATCGCTACCTCCATGTCCAGCATCTACAACTACTTGTAAATTATTCACATAACCACCTCTACATTAAAATATGTAAAAGTGCCTATAAAGTTACAAAAAAAGATGTATAAACACCTTTTTAATCATTTTTTCAAATTAGCACTATTTAAAAATTAATTACTATTTATGCTTAAAATGTGAAACTTCAGAATTATTCTTGTTTTTATCATCTATTCTTCCATACAATAATGATAAATTATTCACTTGCATATCTCCAGAAATTTTTTCTTCTTTCCACTTAAATTCTGATAAATCAAGCATTTCTTTAATTTTTTTAGAAGCATCAGGTAAAATTGGGGCAATCAAATTAGCAATATTAGCCATCATATAAACACATGTATAAGTGGTATTATTAAAAGCCTTTATATCCTCTTTTACTTGATTCCATGGTTGTTGGCTATCATAATACTTATTACCTAAACTAATATAATCTAATATAGAAATAACAGCCTTTCTAAATTCTCCAGCCTCAATATGACTTCCAACCAATTTATAAATTTTAGAAGTAGTATTAGCAATATTAGAATCTATAATTCCTTCTGTAATCTTACCATCAAATTTTTTACAAATAAATGATAAATTTCTATTTACAAAATTACCTAACATTCCGACCAAAAATTTATTATGGCATTGTACAATTTCCTCATAAGAACAATTAATATCGTCTGCCTCGGGACCATTAAATGCGAAATAAAATCTAATCGTATCTTTATCAAAATATTCTAGGAGTTCATTAGCTGTAATCAAATTCCCTTTACTTTTACTCATTTTTTCATTATTTAAATTAACATAGGCACTAGAAACAATATAATCAGGTAATCTATATCCTTTGTTTAATCCTGTCAAAAGAGCCGGAAAAATTGTAGTATGAAATGGAATATTATCTTTTCCGTGAACATAATAAGTAATTAAATTTTTATTAGAATCTGATAAGAATTCATCAAAATTAATATTTCTTTCATTCGCAACTTGGGTGCCAGCAGAAAGATATCCAAGTACAGCTTCTATCCAAACATAAATTCTTTTATCATCATATCCTTTTACAGGTACTTCGATTCCCCAATTCAATTGTCTTGTTGCAGCTCTATCAATTAATCCAAGATTAAGAAACTTTTGTGCTTCACCTACAGCATTTTTTCTCCAGTGTTCTTTATTGTTACTAATCAATTCTTGCAACACTGGTGTAAATTTAGACAATGCAAAATACAAATGATTATTGTTTTTAGTAATACATTTAGTACCACAAGTTTTACAATGTTTATCAAGTACTTCAGAACTATCTAATGAAGCATTGCAAACTTCACATTGGTCACCAGTACTTTTACCACCACATATCGGACAAGTTCCGACAATCTCTCTATCCGATAAAAATGTTCCACATGTTTCACAGTAATCTTGAGGTACTTCTTTTGCATAAATATAACCATTTTCAATTAATCTTTTAAAATTATCTTGAACATATGATTGATGAAAATCATCCATTGTATTTGAATACAAATCATACTCAAACCCTAAATTATCAAAAGTCTTTTTAAATTCTTGATGATAATATGCAGCAATTTCCTGGGGC
>CALVIJ010000053.1 GCA_944329505.1 uncultured Bacilli bacterium
CTTCTTATGATAACAACTCAATTTTTTCATGCAATAACTCCTTTTGCAGCTGGAGGTCAACCTTGGCAAATATACAAATTAAAAAAAGATGGACTAACACTCGGTGAATCAACTAATGTTGTTATCCAAGATTTTATAGCTTATCAAATAGCTTTAGTATTATTAGGTGGATATGCAATCACCGCGAATTATATATTTCACATTTTTCCAAGTGATTCACTACTCAAAAAACTAGTGACAATTGGCTTTATTATAAATACTATAGTCGTTATAGTTTTATTCATAGTAGCCTTCAGTAAAAAATGGAATAAAAAAATTATCGATGGATCTATATCTTTCCTGCACAAAATAAAAATTGTCAAAGATAAAGAAAAACAATTACAAAAATCAGAAAAATTTATTCATAATTTTCATAGAAGTGCAATCGTATTATTCAAAGACAAATTCAACATGTTTAGAATTATATCTTTAAATCTCATCGCTTTAGTTGGGCAGTATCTAATTCCATTTACTTTATTGATGGGACTAGGTATATATGTAAATCCACTAATTGTTATAATTACATCTGCTTATGTTATGTTAATAGGGTCTATGGTACCAATACCAGGAGGAACTGGTGGTTTAGAATTTAGTTTCATGGCTTTTTTCAAAAACTTTGTAACAGGACCTCAATTATCAATTGTTATGATAGTATGGCGATTAGTCACATATTACTTTGGAATTATCGTTGGCGGACTCACATTAAACTTTAATAAGGAGGCAAAATAATGCGTATTGGAATATTTACAGAAACATATACACCATATATCAGTGGTTTAGTCACTAGTGAACTTATGCTAAAAAAAGCCTTAGAAAAAAAAGGACATTTAGTTTATGTCGTAACTGCTAATTTAACAAGTAATAAATATGAATATGATGAAAAAGAAAGAGTACTAAGAATACCTGGTATTCCAACCGGTATATATGATTCAAGACTCACCAGCATTTATCCAATTAAAGCTATTAATAAAATTAAAAGTTGGGATTTAGATGTCATTCATTCACAAACTGAATTTGCTATTGGAACCTTCGCCAGACTATTCGCTAAACAATATAATATACCAATCGTTCATACATATCATACAATGTATGAAGATTATGTTCATTATATAACTAGAGGTCATTTTGATAAATCAAGTAAAAAATTAGTCGAATACTTAACTAAATTCTATTGTGATAGAACAATTAATGAACTTATTGTTCCAACCAAAAAAGCCTATGATTTATTCAAAAAGAAATACAATGTCGAAAGAAACATTCATATAATTCCAACTGGCATTGAAGTCGAAAGATTTTATAAAGAAAAGATAGATCCTAAAAAAATATCTAAATTAAAAAAACAATATAATATTTCAAAAAGAGATTTTACAGCTGTCTTTGTCGGTAGAATTGCTGAAGAAAAAAACATCCCATTTTTAATTAATGTAACCGAGAAGCTAATAAAAACCAAACCAAATTTTAAAATGTTAATTATCGGTGATGGACCAGACAAAGAAGACTATGAAAAACTCACTAAAGATAAACATTGTGAAAATAATATTATCTTTACTGGTAAAGTCCCATGGGATGACATTCCAATTTATTACCAGTTAGCCGACGCATTCATATCTGCATCTCAAAGCGAAACCCAAGGATTAACTATTATAGAAGCAATGGCCGCATCTTTACCAGCTTTATGTATTGATGACGAAAGCTTTAGAGATACAGTTGTTGATGATTTAAATGGTTTCTTATTCAAAGATGAAAAAACGTGTGAAGAGACAATTTTAAAAATTATGAATAATAAAAAATTACTAATTAGTCTTCAAAATGGAGCCAGAAATAGTGCGGAAATGCATTCTTCTAAATATTTTGCTGAAAAAGTCTTAGATGTGTATAAACTGGCCATAAATAATCGTCGACCAAATTATGTTGAAAAAATAACGAATTTTTTTAGAAAGGTGTTTTCATGAATAAATTAATCTTAGTAAATTTAAAAATGTATCAAAGCACAAAAGAAGAAGTTGATAATTATTTAAATAACTTAAAAGAATCCCCAGTAATTTTCTTTCCATCAGTTATTTACTTAGAAAAATTTATAAATCACGGTTTTGTTTGCGGTTGCCAAAACATATCTATAAATGACCCGGGTGCTTATACTAGTGAGATATCTGCCAAATCAATTAAAGACATGGGTGCCAAATATGTATTACTCGGTCATAGTGAAATTAGACAAAACTTATCTGAAACAGATGAAAGCATAAATTTAAAAATAAAAAAAGCCTTAGATAACAATCTAAAACCAATACTTTGTATTGGAGAAAATTATGAAGAATATACTCAGATGATGACTAAAATAATTATCAAACGTCAGATAGAAAAAGCTTTAAAAGACATAACAGAAGAAGTAATTATTTCATATGAACCGGTTTGGGCTATTGGAACAGGTAAAACCCCAACCAATAATGAAATAGAAGATATTTTAAATTATATTAAAAGCCTGTTCAATTATGATGTAAAAGTGTTTTATGGTGGTAGTGTATCTAAAGACAATATAAATGAACTAAATAAAATAAAAAATGTTGATGGTTTTCTAATTGGAAAAGCCGGATTAGATACAAGTAGTTTAGAAAAAATTATAGAAGTTGTTTCAAAATAACTTCTATTTTTTTTGAAAAGACATTCGACAAAATTAGCTATTTTTTACTCTAGAAAACCATGTCAATATTTTGTATAATTTTTATAGTAAAGGAGAATAAGAATGGAAAAAATAAATATTTTAATGATTGATGATAATATAAACCTTATAGAAATGGTTAAAGAATACTTCAAAAATAATGAAAATGTGAATATCAGCTTTGAAGCTCATGATGGAGAAGAGGGAATTAATGAAATAACAAAAAACAAAGACAAAATAGATCTAATTATTTTAGATTTAATCATGCCAAATAAAGATGGTATTTATGTTTTAAAAGAAATGAAAAAGCGTGGTATTAATAAGAAAGTTATAGTCGCAACTAGTTATAATGCCGCCGAAGTAATTAGAGAAGTATCAGAATTTGGAGTTAGTTATTATATTTTAAAGCCGTTTGATTTATCCGATTTAGAAAAGAGAATTTATGATATTACCAAAAAAGAAAATAATAATAAAAACATCGATTTTTATACGAGTAACTTACAAGTTTCAATTACTAAAATGCTTCATGAATTAGGTATACCTTCACATATCAAAGGTTATCAATATATAAGAGAAGCTGTAAACATAATCTTTGAAAACCCATCAGTAATTGGTGGAATAACTAAAGAATTATATCCCGAACTTGCTAAAAAGTTTAATACAACAACTTCTAGAGTTGAAAGGGCTATTAGACATGCTATAGAAGTTAGTTGGAATAGAGGAAACCTAGACTTTATGGAAGAAATATTTGGATATAGTGTGGATATCGATAAAGCAAAACCAACTAATTCAGAATTTATGGTTACAATTGCTGACAAATTAAGATTAGATTTTCATCAAGTAAACTAATCTTTTTTTTATATTTATGGTATAATTATTTTAAAGTAGGTGAAGATATGAAAAACAAAGGATTTACTTTAACAGAATTATTGGGAACAATTGTTATTTTAGCTATTATTGCCCTAATTGCTTTCCCTGCCGTTTTAGGATTACTTAATAACTCTCAAGACGAAACGGATAGTGCCTTACAGAACTTTGCAATTAGTGAGGCTAGAAACTATGTCAATGACAATATGAATGATTTTCCTAAAGCCTTAGCTAGTGATACTAATATTAAATCGTATGGAGATAAAGGAAATATTACTGTTCAAACTCTAGTTGACGAAGGATATATCAGCAATACAACTATAAGTTCAACAAAAAACTGTGAAATGCTAAATGATTATGTCAAAGTAACTAGCGATTCTAAAAAATACATATACGAATACGTTGATGTTGATGGGGGTTGTTAGACATGAAAAGAAATGGTTTTACTTTAGTTGAACTGTTAGCAGTTATTACCATATTAGCCATAATAGCTACTATTACAGTTCCGATTGTGATTAATGTTTTTGAAGATGCTGAGAGTAATGCTTTTGAAGATGATGCGATGAATCTATCAAGAGCCGCTGACAATTATTATACAGCTTTAACTTTAGAAAGTGATACTAAATTACCACTTCTAGTTACCTTTAATAATGGTAAAGAAACTAATAAATATTTAAACAACGCCAATAACCAGTGTGAAACATCTAATGACAGAATATTAGAATACAGTGGTCAAAATCCTGATGGTGGAAATATATTTATTGATAAAAATGGTGACATTTATTTAGCTATATATGATGGTGAATCTAGAAAATGTGCTATTAAAAATCCTGGTGACAGCACAATTACATTTACTGATAAATCCAAAGCCGAATGTAAACTAGATAACAATCCTTGTTAAACATACTAGTATTAGTATGTTTTTTCATAAAATTCTGCTCGCATCAAAATACTTATTCACTTGTATAATAAAGTAAATTAGTATATAATTCATTTAAGGAAATGAAATTCGATAAAAAAAACTTAATTAAAAATTAAATATCTATCATCAATAGATAGACATTTGGAAAAGCGAGATCAAAAGTTCCTTTATTAATTTATGCAAGTTCTCTTTACATATAAATCATTGCATAAAATATATTATTTTTTAAATTAAAAGGGTGATAATATGAAGTGGAAAATTGGAAATGTTGAAATAAATAATCGAGTTGTTCTAGCTCCTATGGCTGGCATTGGTAATAGTGCTTTTAGAAGAATAGTCAAAGAAATGGGATGTGGCTTAATTGTCGCTGAAATGGTTAGCGATAAAGCTATATGCTATGGCAGTCAAAAAACTATAGATATGCTTTATATGACAGATTTTGAAAGACCACTTTCCCAGCAAATATTCGGTAGTGATAAAGACTCTTTTATTAAAGCAGCTAAATACATTGAAGAAAATATGCACCCTGATATTATAGATATTAATATGGGTTGCCCAGTCCCTAAAGTTGCTGTTTCAGCTCAAGCTGGCAGTGCTTTACTTAAAAATCCAGATAAAGTTTATGAAATAGTCAAAGCTGTAGTAGATACTGTAAAGGTACCAGTAACAGTAAAAATAAGAAGCGGCTGGGACAGTAATAACATTAATGCTGTTGAAATAGCAAAAATTTGTGAAAAAGCTGGAGCTAGTGCTATTACTGTACACGGAAGAACCAGAGCCCAAGGCTATAGTGGTAAAGCTGATTGGAATATTATAAAAGAAGTTAAAGAAAATGTTAATATTCCTGTAATTGGTAACGGTGATATAAAATCACCATTAGATGCTAAAAAAATGTTAGATGAAACTAAATGTGACGCTATTATGATAGGAAGAGCCACTTTAGGCAATCCTTGGATAATAAAAAATACTATTCACTATTTAGAAACAGGTGAACTATTACCAGAACCGACTAAAGAAGACAAAATAAAAATGATAAAAAAACATTTAAATTACCTATTAGAAATAAAACCAGAAAAAGTAGCACTTCTTGAAATGAGAACTGAGGCAAGTTATTATTTAAAAGGTCTTCAAGAAGCCGCACCATATAAAACAGAAATATTTAAATCTAAAACAAAAGAAGAATTTTTAAAAATCATTGATGAATTTGCTAAAAATATAAAACCTAGTTTTCCATTAAACTAGGTTTTATAATAGTAAAAAGTTCTCCAGGATTGCAATTTAAATATAAACAAAATTCCTCAATGTATCTAAATGATATAGAAGTTGTTTCACCTCTGATTATTCTATTTAAGTTTCTAGAGGTAATATTCATCTTTTGACATAACCAATATTTACTTCTTTTTTCTCGTCTTAAAAGTGCCTCAATATTCACATTTACCATTTCTTCACCACTTTCTATAAAAATTGTACAAAAAGTGATTAACATAAATAAGATACTTGCATTACCCCTATAAATATCTTATAATTATTTTAGAATAATATATGACAAAAAATAACAAATAATAATCACTATAATAACAATAAGTAGGTGGAGAAAATGTATAGGAGTAAGAAGAAAAGAAATATAATAATATTTAGCTTGGTAGGAGTTTTACTATGTATGGTAGTAGGATATGCCGCCTTCCAAACTAGATTAGAAATAAAAGGAACATCAAAAGTAACTTCTAACTGGGATATAAGAATAACTAATGTCACAGAAGGAGAGGCAACAGGAAGTGCCGAAAATACAATTGCCCCTAAATGGGATGCCCTAACTGCAACTATGGAAGCTAATCTGTATGAAAAAGGTGATGCCATGGAATATGATGTCACTATAGAAAATAAAGGTACCATAGATGCGAAACTAAATGATGTTTTTACTAATTTAGAAAATAGTAATAGTGATGCAGTAATAATAACATTCTCAGGATATACCAAAGGAGAAGTATTAAAAGCCGGAAGTAGTAAACTAATACATGTAAAAATAGAATATAACCCTAATTA